>DASZTW010000008.1 GCA_035547835.1 Acidimicrobiales bacterium | reverse complement strand
GCGTAAACGCCGACGACGGATCCGCCTCATGCAACACCTTCGTGATCGCCGCCGTCAACGTCGTCTTACCATGATCAATATGACCCATCGTACCGATATTCAAATGCGGCTTACTCCGCTCAAACTTCTCTTTCGCCATGGGAGTTGTTCTCCTCGGTACTTCGATGTTGTCGGGGGGATGGATGCTGCTGGCCGCCTGGCGCGGGAAGAGGCACCGGCGTGAGCCGGCGCCTGGCCCCGGGTCGGGCGGGTGGTGGCGGCGGTCGGACTTGAACCGACGACCACTCGATTATGAGCCGAGTGCTCTGACCATCTGAGCTACGCCGCCGTGGTGAGAGCCCCCTGTCGGAATCGAACCGACGACCTTTTCCTTACCATGGAAACGCTCTGCCGACTGAGCTAAGGGGGCGACGCAGACCGCTGCCGCGCCGGCAGGGCGAAGAGAGATCATAGCGAACGCCTTCAAGGCCCTCCGAATCGGTACCGGCCCGCTCCAAGCCTGTGACCAGGGACGCTACCGTGCGGTCGTGCAGGTGCGGCTGGCCCAAGCCCGTGACGCCGAGGCGATCCGGGAGATCTACAACCACGAGGTCCTCACCGGCACCGCGACGTTCGACCTCCGACCCCGCACCACCGACGAGCAGCACACCTGGCTGGCCAGCCACCTCGGCCCGTATCCCGCCGTGGTCGCCGAGGAGCCCTCCGGGGCGGTCGCCGGGTTCGGCTCCTTGTCGCCGTTCCGGGAGCGCCCGGCGTACAACACCACCGTCGAGAACTCGGTGTACGTGAGCGTCGATCATCAGCGGCGAGGTGTCGGCAAGGCGATCCTCGTGGAGTTGGTGCGACTCGGGCGCGAGGGCGGCTTCCACACGATCATCGCCCGCATCGGCGGCCACAACGAAGCGTCGATCGCCTTGCACGCCGCGTGCGGCTTCGTGGAGGTGGGCGTCGAGCGAGAAGTCGGGCGCAAGTTCGGGCAGTGGCTCGACGTCGTGGTGATGCAAGCCATGCTCGACAGCCCGCCGGCGCGACCCTGACCCGGGCGCGAGACGAGCCGGCCGCGAGTTGCGCGACCGGCTCGCCAGCAGGGTGGGCCGGGAAGGATTCGAACCTCCGAAGCCGAAGCGACTGGTTTACAGCCAGTTCCCTTTGTCCACTCGGGCACCGACCCAGGATCGGCCAATCTAGTCGTTCCACAGGAGTCCCCGACCAACAGGGCCGAGGGTAGGGTCACGGTCATGCCGAGTTTCGACGTCGTCTCCGAAGTCGACCTCCAGGAAGTGCGCAACGCGGTCGACCAAGCCCAGCGTGAGGTCGCCAACCGCTACGACTTCAAGAACACCGGCACCTCGCTCGACCTCGGTGAAGGCAAGATCACGCTCCACTCCTCCACCGAGGACCGTCTCGCCGCGCTGCGCCAAGTCCTCGAAGAGCGGTTGGTGAAGCGAAAGGTGTCGCTGAAGGCCCTCGACTACGGCAAGGTCGAGGAAGCCTCCGGTGGCACGGCCCGACAGGAGATCACGTTGGTCGCCGGCATCTCGTCGGACAAGGCCCGCGAGCTCAACAAGTTGATCAAAGGGCTGGGCATCAAGGGCGTGCAGAGCCAGACCCAAGGCGACCAGGTCCGGGTGACCTCCAAGAAGCGCGACGACCTGCAAGCGGTGATCGGCGCGCTCAAAGAGGAGAACTTGGGTATCCCGCTGCAGTTCGAGAACTTCCGCGACTGACGTTCGTCGGGCCGGCGTTCGGAGTCGTGGGCGCCATGGGTCCCCCGCGCGCCGACGTCCGGCCCTTCAGCGCTTGCGCCGTACCTGTTCGAGGTAGCGCGCGGCGGACGCGCGACCTTCGGGGTCACGCAGACCGGCGAGCAGGCCGTCGGCGTCGGACCATGCGGTGCCAGCCTGGCTGGCCGACGCGGTCACGGCGTTCACGTGACGCTTGGTCGACTGGGCGGCGAACGCCGGCTTCGACGCCACGGTCTGGGCGAGCTCGTCGACGGTGGCCTCGAGCGCGGCAGCGGAGACGACCCGGTTCAAGAACCCGAGGCGCAGCGCTTCGTCGGCCCCGAACTCGCGACACGTGATCACCAGCTCCTTGGTGACGGCCGGCCCGATCTCGCGCACGAGCCGGGGTATCCCGCCCCACGCCAGCGGGATGCCGAGGTCGACCTCGGGGATGGAGAAGCGGGTGTCGTCGGCCGCCACCCGCAGATCGCAGGCGGCGGCGAGCACGAGGCCGCCGCCGACGCACCAGCCGTGCAGCTGGGCGATGGCGATCGCCGACATCGACTCCAACGCCTCGGCCATCAGGCGTCCCGCATCGGCGTCACCATGCGGGCTCGACTGGTCGTCTCGCTGACCGAAAGCGCTGACGTCGGCCCCGGCGGAGAACACCCGGCCCTCGCCGCGCACGACCACCACCCGCACCTCGGGCTGATCGGCGTCGAACCACCGGGCCGCTGCCGCGATCTCGCGCAGCGTGTACGGGCTCAGCGGGTTGAGCTTGTCGGGCCGGTTCAATACGAGTTGACCGACCGGGCCATCGGCCTGCACTCGGATGGTGTCGAACATCTGCCGAGCCTGCCACGCCCGGCCAAGGCCGACCTGCGCGTTCGGAGCGTGTTGGGCGCATGGCCCCCGCAACGCGCCGAAGTTCGCTGGCTCAGTCCGCCAGTTCAGGGCGGAAGCCGGTCTTCTCCTCCACCAGGTCGCCGAGGAACCGGTCGATCCACTCTCGGGTCGTGTCGAGGTCGGCGCCGAGGCGTGTGAGGATCCGGGCCGACCCCATGGTGTCGTCGGTCATGGCGCCGAGGAGGAGGTGCTCGGTACCGATGTAGTTGTGTCGGCGCCGGAGGGCCTCGCGCAGGCCGAAGCCGAGGATCTTCTTGGTGTCGCTGCCGAACGGCACGCGATCGCCGACTTCGTCGACAGTGGCCAGCCCGGACGCCGCCACCGCACCTCTGACGTGGTCAGGCGTGATGCCTTGGCTGGCGAGCGCTTTGGCCGAGAGCCCTTCTGGATCGGTGACCAACCCGACCAGCAAGTGCTCCGGGCTCACCGCGGCGCTGCGCATCCGTCGGGCTTCCTCGTGCGCGACCTCGACCACCCGCCTGGCCCGCACGGTGAAGCGCTGGAACAACCCCTCTTCGGACGGGTCGCCGCGGCCGGGGACGAAGCGCTTCTGGGCTGCCTGCTTGGTGACACCCATGCTCGCCCCGATCTCCCGCCACGACGCACCCGCCGCGCGGGCCTGGTCGACGAAATGGCCGACCAGATGGTCGCCGAGCTCGCCGAGCCGGTCGCCGACTGCCATCGCGATGGCCACTAGGTCGGTGGGTTCGGCACCCGGATCGCTGTCGTCGACAAGGCGGATCAGGTCGTCGAGCCCGATCCCCAGGTCGTCGATGGTGGGAGTGCGTTTCGGGGAGGTTGCTTCCTCTTCTTCGGCCATGCGTCAACTTTAGATTGACGACTCGCAACACGTCAATGGCCCCTTGACCTCGAGGCGGACCAGCACCCACCCACCATCAGAGATTGTTGGATCCGATGGAGATTGTCAGATCCGTTGGAGACCGCCTGGGAACGCACCGGGGAATGGGGGTCAATCCACGAAGTAGGAGTCGTTCATCTCGGGGTCGGGCTCGAGGCCGGGTCCCACGATGGTGATCGCACCCTCCGTGAGTGAGAGTTGGTGTGACGCTCGACCCCAGCCGCCACCGCCTGGCGTCAGCATGCGGAGGACGTCGCCGGCTGCGAGGCGGAGGGTGCACTTGTCGGGGAGGCGCTCGGCTCGGGCCTCGTCGCCGCCGGGCAGCAGCCAGTTCTCACCGACAGCTCCCGGCTCACCGCCGGCAAGGCCCCACGGTTGGCTCACCCGGCGCTCGGTGATCAGCGACACCGTCACGTCCTCCAGCATCTGGAGGTCTCGCTCGATACCTTCGCCACCCGACGACCAGCCCGCGCCACCGCTGTCCCGCCGCAGGCGGTACCGGAGCACTCGCAACGGGAAGGCCCGCTCCAGCGCTTCGATGGGGGTATTCCGCGTATTGGTCATCGCGGTGTGAATTCCCGACTGGCCGGGGCGGGGTTCGCCTGACCGGAGGTCAACTCGAGCAGTCTTGGTCATGGCGGTGTGCACCCCGCTCATGCCGGGTGTGGGCGAGGCCGAGCCGTGCGTCGGTCGACCACCTTGGCCACCGCCGACGGTTTCGTAGTACACCCAGCCGTCGCCGCCGACGAGGACGTTGTTCATCGTGCCTTGACTCGCCGCGCCGACGCGGCCGGGGAGGGCCTGGGCCAGCGCGCCAAGGCACACGTCGGCGACCCGTTGGGACACTTCGACATTACCGGCGCCGACCGCGACTGGGGGGACGGCCGCCACGATGGTGCCCGGCCGGGTGACGATCTCGACGGGCCGCATGGCACCGCCGTTGGCCGGGATCGTGGGGTCGACCACGCTGCGGAGCGCGAAGCCGACCGCCGAGTCGGTCACCGCGGCAACGGCGTTGACGTTGCCGGGCCGTTGGGCATCGGACCCGGTGAGGTCGAAGGCGATGCGCTCGCCCGCGATGGTGACGCACACCTCGATCGCCGCGCCCGGTGCCGGGCCGTCGGGCCCAGGCGCCCCGACCGAGTCGATCACGTCGCGGAACGTCCACGAGCCGTCGGGCACCGCGGCAAGGGCAGCTCGCATCCGCCGCTCGCCGTAGTCGAGCACGTCGTCCCACACTGCGCCGGTGCCGGCCAGCGCGGACAACCGCCCGGCACCGACCACGTTGGCGCCCACTTGCGCGTCGAGGTCGCCACGCCGCTCGTCGGGCGTGCGGGAGGCGGCCACGAACAAGGCACGAACTTCGTGGGTGAGGCGCACCGGTGGGATCCGCAGGCCCTCGGCGAAGATCTCGGTCGCGTCCGCGGGCAACGAGCCCGGGGCGGCACCTCCGAGGTCGGCGTGGTGCGCCCGGTTGGCTGCCCACCCGATCAGCCGTCCGGCCGAGAAGGCCGGCGCCACCAGCGTCACGTCGTTGAGGTGGGTGCCACCGGCGAAGGGGTCGTTCACGATGATCTGGTCGCCGGGCCGCAGGTCGCTCACGTCGACCGCGTCGACCGCCGCCCGCACCGAGGCCGGCATCGAGCCGAGATGCACCGGGATGTGCTCGGCTTGGACCAACAGCTCACCGGCGGGCGTGAACAGCGCGGCCGAGCAGTCGGCCCGCTCACGGATGTTGGGGCTGTACGCCGACCGGCGCAGCGCAGCACCCATCTCCTCGGCGATGCCGACGAGGCGCGCGAGCAACACTTGGAGACCGGCCGGGTCCGGTGCGGGTCGAGCTTCGGCGCTCACCGGCCCCTCCCGACCGTCGACGCCGGCCTCGCCCGGCGCTGGAGGATCAGCGCGCCCGCTTCGCCGGGCACGGCCTCCCAGCCATCGGGCACCCAGATCGTGCAGTCGGGCTCGGCGAGCACGCACGGGCCGAGACCGGCCGGGCGATCGGGAACGGGAAGATCGAGGACATCGATGGGCGCATCGCGCCAGGCGCGTGCCCGCAACGCGACCACCTCGATCGGCGCGTCGGGGCGGGCGAAGCCGTTGCGGCGCAAGTGCTCGTCGTGGAACCTGGCCACGTCGGCGACGATCAACTCGTGGCCCTGACCGACGTACCGGGCGTCGAACACGACCTCGGCGCTGGTGGTCTCGGGGTCGCCACCGACCAGCGCAACGGCTTCGGCCGCGAGGCGCTCGCCGTGCGCCGCCAGACCTTCGGTCGACACGCCGTGCGGCCAGGAGCGCACGACCTCGCGCCGCTCGGGCGCGCCGAGCAGCCCGACTGCGGACAGCACGCCGGCACGTGGCGGCACGATCACGCATGCCATGTCGAGCGCCTCGGCCAGCGCGACCGCGTGCAGCGGGCCGGCGCCGCCGAACGCGACGAGCGCGAGCCCGCGGGGGTCGACGCCCCGCGCCACCGAGACGACCCGCAACGCTCCCTCCATCCCCACGTCGACCACACGGCAGATTCCCTCGGCCGTCACCCCCGCGCCCTCGATCGCCGCGAGCGCCGCGGCGCGGTCGAGCTTTCCGAGGCCGCCGAGACCCTGCGCGTCGGGGACGCGGCCGAGCACCAGATCGGCGTCGGTCACGGTCGGGTGACGGCCTCCCCTCCCGTAGCACGCCGGGCCTGGATCGGCACCCGCCGACTCGGGTCCCACCACGAGCGCGCCACCCGGGTCGATCCGGGCGATCGACCCGCCGCCCGCGCCGATGGTGTGGACGTCGATCGCCGGCAGGCGCAGCGGCCATCCGCCCACCTCACGGCCCGGCGCAGGATCGGGCACGGCGCCCTGGATCAGGCAGACATCGGTCGACGTGCCGCCCATGTCGAGGCTCACCGCGTCGGGCCAACCGTTGGCAGCGGCGATCGCAGCGGCGGCACGCACACCACCAGCAGGACCTGACAGCGTGAGCAGCGCCGGGTGCTCGGCGCCGACGCCAGCGGGCACCAGCCCCCCGCTCGATGTCATCACGAACACGCGGGGCGCCAGCGACCCGACCTGCTCGAGGTACGCGCGACACACCGGGCGAAGGCCGGCGTCGACGACGGTCGTGAGCATCCGCTCGTACTCGCGGAACTCGGGCGATACGTCGCACGAGCACGTCACGTCGAGGCCTCGGGCGCGCAAGTGGTCCCCCACCTCGCGCTCGTGGCCCGGGTCGAGGTCGCTGTGCAGCAGGCAGACGGCGACCGCGTCGACCTCGGTCGGCAACGGCGGCAGCGAAGCGAGGTCGACCGGGCGCAGCGTGGTGCCGTCGGCAGCCAGCCGCCCGGCAACCTCGACGCGAAGGCGGCGCGGGACGGGCGGATCGGGACGGTCGGCAAACGGGTCGTACAACGACGGCCGTACCTGCCGGGCGATCTCGATGACGTCGGCGAACCCTTCGTTGGTCACCAGCGCCACGGTCGCCAACCGGCGCTCGAGCAGGGCATTCGTGGCAACGGTGGTGCCGTGCGCAAGGGTGTCGCACCCGCCGAGCTCGTCGAGCGCCAAGCGCACCGACGCGGCCGGCTCCCTTGGGGTCGACGGCACCTTGCAGGCTGCACCGTCCGCCCCCACCGCGTCGGTGAACGTCCCGCCGGTGTCGACCCCGAACCGCATCGGCGAAGAACCTAGTGGTGTGTCCGGTGGGTGAGGACGTGGTCAGGGCGAGTCGTTCGGTGCCGCTGGCCCGGACGCACGACGAAGGCGCAGCCGTGGCTGCGGTGAGGAGGAGGACGCCGCCCAGCGGTACCGAGGGCCGCCAGGACCAGCCCCGCCATCTGCCACATGCACCACCAGATTGCGGCCCCCCAACCATCACCGAGCTGGGGGCAGATGTGGCCGCCCCGGCGACCAGATCCCCACCCAGAACGGAGAGGGGAAGAGGTCAGGAGGCCCAGTCGCGGCTGCGGAGGCGCTCGAGACGAGCTTCGGTGGGTGGGTGCGAGCGGAACAGGTTCGCGAAGTTGGCTTCGCGGCCGGTGAGCGGGTTGATGATGTAGGCCGTGGCGTGGGCCGGGTCGACGTCCATCGGCACCTGCTTGGCGTAGCCCTCGATCTTCTGCAACGCCCGGGCGAGCGGCTCGCCGTCACCGATGAGGCGGGCACCGGAACGGTCGGCCTCGAACTCGCGGCTGCGGCTGAGCGCCATCTGCAACAGCGCTGCGGCAACGGGCGCCAGAATCATCATGGCGAGCATGCCGAAGATGTTGTTGCCCCGCTCGTCGCCACGGCCGCCGAACAACAGACCACCCCACATGGCCATGCGGGCTGCGAACGTGATGCCCATGGCCAGCGCCGCGGCAACCGACCCGATGAGGATGTCGCGGTTGCCGACGTGGCTGATCTCGTGGGCCAACACCCCGCGCAGCTCGTCCCAGTCGAGCACCTGCAAGATGCCCTGCGTGACGCACACGGCGGCGTGCTCAGGGTTGCGGCCCGTGGCGAACGCGTTGGGCTGCATCTCGGGGCTCACGTACAGCGCCGGCATCGGCAGGTTCGCCCGCTGCGTCAGCTCGCGGACGACCGTGTAGTACTGCGGCATCTCCTGTTCGGTGACCGGCCGGGCGTTGGCTGCCTTGATAGCGAGCTTGTCGCTGAACCAGTACGAGCCACCCACCATCACGAGACCGACGAGCAGCCCGATGAGCAACCCGCCCTGACCCCAGAACGACCCGATGCCCATGAGCAAGGCACCGATCGCCGCGAGCAACACGACTGTCTTGATGTTGTTCTTCATGACCTCACGCCCCGGGAAGGCACGTCGTGGCAGGCACGTCGCCTGCGTCTGATCGAAGCGTACCGACGGTCGAGAAACGCTACGTAAGTCCTGCGCGAACAGGTCGCCCGAGTCGCGGGTCACCGTTCGATTCGCCAGGCTGCGCCCGGCGAACAGGCGCCGTGTTGATGGGTCGGCTCGCCCGCGGCTCGCCTCCTCAGCCCGCCAGCGCTCAGTCGTAGTAGCCGGAATGGATGTACACGCAGGGCACACCGGCGCCGTGGAACATCTCGACGTTGCGGCGATCGTCTTCGAACGCGAGGCGGAGATCGAAGCCGTAGTCACGCAGCTCGCGCACGGTGCGATGCTTGAACATCCGCGACGACGCGTAGTCGCCGAAGTCACGCATGATCAGCAGGTCCCAGCGGAGTGCGTAGCGGTGCAGCCACCCCAGCGTCTGCGGTTGCACCCGAGCAGGCCGCGCCGTGAGCAGCACCACATGCAGCGCTGGGTCGAGCACTTCGAGCAGGCGGGCGGTCTCGTCGATGATCGGGTCCTCACCGCACGCGGCGAAGAACGCCTCCCAGTCCTGGAAGGGACGGTCGAGGAAGTGCTGGCGCCCGGCCGCGTCGGACAGCACCCCGTCGAGGTCGAACACCACGGCGGGCCCGGCATCGACCGGTCCGTCGCGCCACCACCAGTTGTCAGGCGTCATGGCACGGGGATCCCAAGCCGGGCTGGAACCCGGGCCGCTCACCTGCGTGGTCACTCGTCGCCCGCGCCTCCGGCCGACGCGCGTGTACGGATCTCCTCGACCACCGCGGGGTCGGCCAGCGTGGTCGTGTCACCGAGGTCGCGGCCGTCGGCCACGTCGCGCAACAAGCGGCGCATGATCTTGCCGCTACGGGTCTTGGGAAGGTCATCGGTGAAGATGACGGTCTTGGGACGGGCGATCTTGCCGATCTTGTCGGCGACGTGCTCGCGAAGCTCTTCGCCCACGTCGGGGGTGCCGTCCTGGCCGCCGCGCAAGGTGACGAACGCGACGATCGCCTGGCCGGTCAGGTCGTCCTTGGCGCCGACCACGGCGGCTTCGGCAACCCGCTGGTCGTCGACCAGCGCGGACTCGACCTCGGTGGTGGAGATGCGGTGGCCCGACACGTTCATGACGTCGTCGACTCGCCCGATGACCCAGAAGTAGCCGTCGCCGTCGAGCTTGGCGCCGTCGCCTGCGAAGTAGCGACCGGGGAAGCGGCCCCAGTACGTCTCCTCGTAGCGCTTCGGGTCACCCCAGATGCCGCGCAACATCGACGGCCACGGCTGGTCGAGCGTGAGGTAGCCCCCGCCGGACCCGACGGGGGTGCCGGCGTCGTCGACGACCGCGGCGCTGATGCCTGGCAGCGGGAACGTGGCCGAACCGGGCTTGGTCGTCGTGACGCCGGGCAACGGCGAGATCATGATGGCGCCCGTTTCGGTCTGCCACCAGGTGTCGACGATCGGGCAGCGCTCCCCGCCGATGTGCGTGTGGTACCAGATCCACGCCTCAGGGTTGATGGGCTCACCGACCGACCCCAGGATCCGCAAGCTCGACAAGTCGTGCTGCTCGGGCTCCTGCGTGCCCCACCGCATGAACGCGCGGATGGCCGTCGGCGCGGTGTACAAGATCGTGACGCCGTAACGCTCGACGATGTCCCAGTTGCGGTCCTTGCCGGGGGTGTCGGGCGAGCCTTCGTAGATCACCGACGTGGCGGCGTTGGCCAAAGGGCCGTACACGATGTAGCTGTGGCCGGTGACCCAGCCGATGTCGGCGGCGCACCAGTACACGTCGCGCTCGGGGTGGAGGTCGAAGACGTACTTGTGGGTGAACGCGCACTGGGCGAGGTAGCCGCCGGTGGTGTGCATGATGCCTTTCGGCTTGCCCGTGGTGCCGGACGTGTACAGGAGGTACAGCAGGTCTTCGCTGTCCATTGGCTCACAAGGGCACTCGGCCGAGGCGTCGGCCATGAGGTCGTGGTACCAGTGGTCGCGGCCGTCGGTCATGGCGGTGGGCGTGTCGTCACCCGACGCCGACGTGCGCTGCACCACCACGACATGTTCGATGCTCGAGGTCTGCGCGAGCGCGACGTCGGCGGCGGGCTTCAGCGGCACCGGGCTGCCGCGCCGCCAACCGCCATCGGCGGTGACCAGCACCTTGCACTCGGCATCGTTGATGCGATCGGCCAGCGCGTCGGCAGAAAATCCTCCGAACACGACCGAGTGAGGTGCGCCGATGCGAGCACAGGCCAGCATCGCGACCGGCAACTCCGGGATCATCGGCAGGTAGATCGCGACCCGGTCGCCCTTGGCGACACCGAGACCTTTGAGGACGTTCGCGAACTTGGCGACCTCGTCGCGCAGCTCGGCGTACGTGATCGTGCGTTGGTCACCGGGCTCGCCTTCCCAGTGGTACGCGACCCGGCCACCCAGACCCGCGTCGACGTGGCGGTCGAGGCAGTTGTGCGCGGCGTTGAGCTGCCCGCCCACGAACCACTTCGCGTAGGGCAGCTTCCAGTCGAGCACCGAGTCCCACGGACGGTCCCAGTCGAGCAGCTCGCTCGCCTGGGCCGCCCAGAACCCCTCGGGATCCGCGCGGGCTTCGTCGTGCAGATGGCGGTCGGACACCAGTGCATCGGCACGCACGCCGGCGGGCGGTGCGAACTCACGATCTTCGAGCATCAGTGCCTCGATCGCAGGTTGCGGTTGCTCGGGCATGCGTAGGACCTCCGCTGGTGGGACCGCTGCCACCCTAGTGACGCCAATCAGGCCGGATCGGCAGTGGGCGCACCAGGCGGGTCCGCCCGTTCGACGTCGACGACCAAGCCGTCGGGCGTCGTGGCGGCCAGCTCGTCGACCGCCGACCAACTGACCGCCCCGGTGGGACACGCCTCGACGCACAGCCCGCACGAGATGCACGCGGCGCGGTCGAGGCGGAGGCCCGCGGCGGTCGCCTGCAGGCAGCCGGTCGGACAGGCACGGACGCAGGCCTGGCTGTCGTCGCACTTGCGGCTGTCGATGGCGATGGAACCGCGGGCGGTCGACACGGGCTCCTCGCGCTCCGCCGGCCAGGCAACCGTCACCGGCGGGCGGCTCGCAGCTCGCAACGTCGCCCACCACGAGCGACCGAGGCCACGCCAGCCACCGACGCCCATCACCACACCAACTTCGCGAAGACGGTGGCGCCGAGGTCGATCAGCGCCAACGGCAGCAGCCATCCGACCAGCAGCCCCCAGCGCGCGGCCAGCCCCAACGACGGCCAGCCGACGTCGACGGTCACCAGCACCCCCGCCAGCAGCAGCGTCTTGCACGCCAGCACCAGCGGGCCCAGCACTGACGCAGTGGTGAGGGTGGGATGGCCCGGGACCGCCCAACCGCCGAGGAACAACGTCGCCCCGAGCGCGCACCCCGCCAGCACCCCCAGCCAACGGGCGAGCGACCATGCCCACGCCCGGAGCCCGCCGATCGCGTACGGCACCCCAGCGCCCGCCATCCGGAACGGCCCGACGCGGAAGAGTGCGGCGAGCGCAGCGAGCCACACGAAGAAGGCGAACGGGTGAAGGATCAAGCCGGGGACACCGAGGGTGTCCCAACCGAACACCGCGTGGTGGATCTGACCAGACACGACCCCGGCCAGCGACGCGGCGCCGGCGCTCACCGCTGCGGCTGCTGCCGCGAAGCACAACAACGCGGCAGCGATCGCGGCATGGGAGAACGTCACCGCACCCTCGGCGCGGGACGCCACACCACGCCCGTCGGCCCACCACGACGCGAGACCGCACACCACCAGCGCGGCAACCCCGAGCGGCACGCCCGCACCTGCAGGCGCCATGACCTGATCCGGACCGGCCGGTATCACCGCCAGCGCCGCGAAGGGAGCGGCGATGGCGAGCGCCAGAGCCGTCTCGGCCAGCACCGCACTGGCGCCGGACGGCAAGACGTCCTCAGACTGCACCGCGCGGCCGAGGTCGGCGAGAGGTTGCAGCACCCCGCCGGGTCCCGCGGTCGAGCCCGATCCTCGGCGCGCCCGGATCCGCAGGGTCGCCGTGGCAACTTGCAGACCGAGCGCGAGCGCCGGTGCGACCACCAACACGACCACCAGCCCGATCAGCGTTCGTTGCCAGAAGGCCAAGTGGATGGGCAGCGTCGCCGCCCAGGTCGCGCTCACCGGTCGGTACCGGCCGGATCAACCGCGAAGCTCAGCTGCGCGAGGTCGCGACCACTGCCGTCAAGATCCTCCCGGGCGATCACATGAGCGGAGATCGAGCGCGCCGCCATGCCGGGGCCGTTCACGCGTACTCGCCAAGGGCGCTCCCTGCCGTTTGACACCAGCGTGCAGAGCAGGTCGCCTTCGGGGTGGGCCACGTGCGCGTCGGCGATCCCGGCGCGGGGGTAGCCGAGCGGCGTGCCCGTCAGGTCGCCGCCGGTCGGAGGGGCCTGCGACCACGCCAGCACGGCCTGGCAGGCCGAGCGGGCGTCCTGGGCGCGCACCCAGGCACGGGCCCACGCGTCACCTGCGGTGTGGGTGGCCGCGATGCCGTCGACCGCGACCGCCTCGGACGCACTGGCACGGCCGTTGGGGCCGGACAGGCCGAAGGCGACCGCGGCGTCGTGATCGACCGAGGCCAGGCCGCGCAGCTCCGCCTCGACCACACCCACGCCGAACAGCAGGCGGTCGAGTGACTGCGTCCACGCCCAGGCTTCGCCGGCCGCTTTGCCCACCGCCGCGTTCGCGGCCGGCGACAGGTCGAGGTCGGCGTGTCCAGGACGCACCGCGTCCACGTGGATCCGGGCTCCGGTGAGGTGCTCGAACGCATCAAGGACGGTCTCTCGGGCCCGCCACGACGACGCCTCCACCACGTCGAGCCCAAGGAGGCGGGCGAGACGGACGAACCAGCCCGTGACGTGACGCAAGACGGCCAGGTCGACGAGCAGGTCCCTTGCCCGTTCGATCGACGGGGGTGGGGCGTGTGCCACGAGCGTCTCGAAGGCCCGCGCGAACGCGACCGAACGCGCGATCGTGCCCGCCTCGTCGAGTCGGCACAGCACGGGCCCGACCTGCGACCAGGCCAGCCGCTCGACCACTCGCTCGACCCCCCGGTGCAAGGGAGCCGCTGGCGCGGCCGGTGGCGGCGTTCCGCCGGAGCTGCGCGGCACGCGCACCGCGGCGCGGCCCCACCGCTCATCGATGGCTTCTTCGGCGATCCGTGCCCGCAACCGCTCGATCCCGTCGAGGATCGCTTCGGGCCGCGGCGGACAGCCCGGGACGTACACGTCGACCGGCACGCCGGCCGACGCGTCGACGGGCCCACACCACCCACCGAGGTCGGTGCGGAAGGGTCCCCCGCTCAGCGCGCACGCGCCGACGGCCATGACGTAGCGGGGGTGAGCAAGCGCGTCGAGCGCTTCGGACACCCATCGCTGGTCACCCGCGAGCAACGGTCCCCCGACGATCAACACGTTGGCGGCGGCAGGGTCGTCGACCGTGGTCACCCCGACCCGGGTCGCGTCAACCCGCGGCGAGCGGAGCGCGGCCTCGAGCTCCCCCGCACAGCAGGCCCGGCCCAATGGCAGAGCCCACAAGGACCAGCGGCGCGCCTGCGCGGCGATGGTGGCGACCGGCCGGGGCACGAGGCCCCGCTCGACGATGCCCATCAGCGCGTCGGTCGGCCGGGAGGTGCGGTGGCGGCGTGATCGTGCGCCGAGGCGGGGGAAGGCGACCGGGCAGGCTGGATGTACTTGGCGAGCAAGCGCGCCCCGAACACCGTGGCTGCCGGCACCAGCCCTGCTACGAGCACCGCGACGTAAGGCCGCATCATGCCGCGCCGCCCGTTGCTGCCCCCGAGCCCACCCGGGCCATTACTGACCCGGCGGGACGAGCCCGGGTCGTGTCGTGCTCGTCGTGGTCGACGGCGTGGTGCTCGTGGTCGTCGTCGTGCCGACCTGCAAGGTCTGTGACGTGCCCCCGCCGGGGCCGACTGCGTTGATGGTGACCATCGGTGGGTCGTCGGTCGAGCAGAGGTCAGCCGATCCCGACCCGCCGAACGGGCCCGGGCCCGGCTGCGTCGGCGTGGGCGTGATCGTGACGGCCGTGGAGTTCGTGGTCTGCCAAGTGACGTGAATCAGCTGACCCTCACCGGTGGTGCACGGTCCGACGCGGGTCGCCGACGCGGAAGTGATGACGGGCCGCTTCACGCCGGAGTCGGGCGGCGCGACGATGGTGAGCGGCCGGGTGGTCGTGGCGGCTGGCTGTGTGGTGCTCGACGCGGCCGTCGACGGCGTGCGCGCGACCGTGGAGGTGGTGCGATCGGCGCGGGTCGAGGGCACGAGCGACGTGCCCGGCAAGTCGATCGAACCGTGCGCGTTGGACCCGTCGGAAGCCCCACCCAGGACCCCGACGTTCGGCTTCCCCGGCGAGGTCCAGGGGTGGATCGCCAACAACACGACCGCCACCACAGCGAGCACTGCCCCGCCTGCCAGCAGCAGTCCTCGGCGACGACGGCGATCGTCGCCTTCGCCCTCCGCCCGTCCGAACACCCGGGCAAGGCGGGCCGCAGGCGTGGCCGTGCCGACGAAGCCATCCGCGACCAGCCGCTCCCGCACGGTCGACTCCACCTGGTCGGGGGCGTCGGCGACGGGCACCGCGGCCAACAACGCGGTGGGCCGGGGCTGGATTCGCTTGGCCGCCTGGCACACCGTGCAGCCCTCGGCGTGGTCGGTGACGACCGTGGCGAGCTGGCTGTCGAACCGGCTCGCCTTGGTGCCCAGCAACTCGACGAGGTCGCGGCACAGCGGGTGACCGGCGCGCCACAGCACCCTCGCCTCGAGGGCGGCGCGGAAGCGGGCGCCGACGCGGAAGATGAGTTGCTCCGCTTCGTCGGGTCGGAGGCCGAGGTCGGCGGCCAGGGCCTCGGCTGTCACCCCGTCGCGCAGGTTCGCCACGAGGACCGATCGCTCGGAGGGATCGAGGGCAACGCCAGCCGAACGCACCACCGCGGCGAGATCAGGGTCGGACATGGCCGACGGGCTCTTCGCCTGCGCCAATCGCTCCTCGGGCGTGGTGCCGTTGTGAGTCACCAGCGTGCGCGACGCCTCCAAGCGGTCGAGCGGGGCCGCGCCGCCATCGATGCGGCCGAGCGCGGCACGACGCGTGGCGCGCAGCAGGTCGGGCCCGAACTCGGAAGGCGGTTCGAGCTCGTCGATCCGGCGCCACGCGTGCTCGAAGCCGTCGGCCGTGGCCCCCGCCGCGTCGTGGGCGTTCGCGAGCACGAACGAGGCGGTCTCGTGGGCGCGCGCGAGCCACCGCTGGAGCAGCAGCTCGAAGGCATCGTGGTCGCCTTCGCGGGTGGCCAAGACCAATGTGGCGTCGTCGGCGCGGGCGTTGAAACCCACTCGGCCTCCGGGGGACGTGACCGGACCTCTGGTTCCGGGCTACCGACATGGTACTTCCCGCCCGGCCCCAGGGCCGCCGGAAACCCCTCGCTACGAGGGTTGCAGGCCGCTGACCTGCGCCGACGCGGTCAGCGGATCGCGAGCGGGAGGGTGGCGTGGTGGGCCAGATCGGTGATCGGGCCGGGGATGATGCCGAACACGACCACGAACAGCACCGCGAGGCCGAGCCCGATGCCGGCGAACACCGGGATCTTGATCCGGGCCGCGCTGGTGACGGGCTGGTCCTCGTCGCCGGTGTACATGTTCACCACGATCCGCAGATACAGGTACGCCGAGATCACCGAGCCGACCATCGCGATCAACGCGAGCCAGTAGGAGTGGGCCCGCACCGCGGCGAGGATCACGTAGAACTTCCCGACGAAGCCCACCGTGAACGGCACGCCCGCTTGCGCGAGCAGGAAGATCGTGAGCACCAGCGCCAGGGTGGGTTGGCGTCGAGCGAGGCCGACATACTCCGACAGCTGGTGGTGGCCATCGCCACGGCGACCGAGCACCGTGAACACGCCGAACGTGCCACCCACCATGAACGTGTACGCGGCCAGGTAGAACAGCGCCGCCCACAGACCTTCCCTGGTGGCGGCTTCCACACCCACCAACACGTAGCCGGCGTGGGCGATCGACGAGTACGCCATCATGCGCTTCACGTCGGTCTGGACGATCGCGAGCACGCCACCGATGAGGATGCTCGCCACCGCCAAGACGTAGACGATCGGCTGCCAGTCGAGCCGGTACGTGCCGAACGCGAGGTACAGGACCCGCAACATGGCAGCGAAGCCGGCGGCTTTCACCGCTGAGGCCATGAACACCACGACCGGGGTGGGCGAGCCCTGGTACACGTCGGGTCCCCACATGTGCAGTGGCGCGGCCGTGACCTTGAAGCCGAAGCCCACAAGGAGCAGCGCGATGCCGGCCACGAGCAACCCGTCGTTGGTGAGCAGTTGGCCGTTTGAACCGCCGAGGAAGTCGACGATCCGCAGGAGGTTCGTGGTCCCGGTGGCGCCGTACACCAGCGAGATGCCGTACAAGAAGAACGCGGAGGAGAACGCGCCGAGGATGAAGTACTTCAGCGCCGCCTCACCCGAGCGGGTGCGCCGGAGGTGCGAACCGGCCAGGACGTAGACGGCGATCGACAGGATCTCGAGGCCGAGGAACACCACGATCAGGTCGTTGGCGAACGCCATGACCAGCCCGCCCGACGCCGACAGCAGCATCAGCACATAGACCTCAGGACCTTCGAGGCCCTCTCGCCGCAGGTAGCCGTCGGCGAACAGCGCTGCCAGGGCCGTGCCGGCGCAGATCACGAAGGTGAGGAACAGCGAGAAGCCGTCGATGCCGACCGAACCGGCGATCGTGGTGTAAGCGCCGTGGTCGGACACCTTGTGCCACAGCGGGATCGCGGTGATGCCGGCGGCGATGGCGATGAGGGCGGTGAGCGGGGCGAACGCCCGCCGCACCGGCTCGGTCCGCAGCAGGGCTCCGAGCACGAGGACGACCAACGACCCGGCCACCAGGACCAGGAACGGGGTCAGCGCGTACCAGGAGACGTTCGGCAGGTGGAAGTCCGCCGACGTGCCACCGGCCTGACCAATGAGGCCGATCACTTGGCCCCCTCCTTGTGCGTCAGGTGGATCGCTTCGTTCGGCGTACCGCCGCTGACGGCCGGCTGGCGATAATGGCTGTGCTGCTCGACGTGGGCGATCAAGTGGTCGACCGAAGGCTTGATCCGGTCGAGCATCGGCTTCGGGTACAGCCCGAGCCACAGCATCAGCACCAACAGCGGCGCCAAGACCGCGCCTTCCTTCCAGTGCAGATCCTTGATGTTGGCGTTGTCCTCGTCGGGCGTCCCGTGGAAGACCCGCTGGTAAGCCCACAACAAGTACAACGCGGCGAGGATGACACCGATCGCCGCCACGACCGTCCACCACTCACGGGTGAGGAACGAGCCGACGAGGATGAGGAACTCACCCGCGAAGCCGTTCAGGCCGGGCAGGCCGATCGACGCGAACACCGTGAAGATGAACACGGCGGCGAGGATCGGCGCAGCTTTCTGCATGCCGCCGAGCTTGGAGATCTCACGGGTGTGGCGCCGCTCGTAGATGAACCCGACGAGGAGGAACAAGGCGGGGGTGGTGATCCCGTGGTTCACCATCTGGAACACCGAGCCCTGGATGCTCTGGGTGGTCAAGGCGAACGTGCCCAGCGCGATGAAGCCCAGGTGGGCCACCGAGGAGTACGCGACGATCCGCTTGAGGTCCTTTTGCATGGCTGCGGTGACCGCGCCGTAGAGGATCCCGATCACCCCCAAGGTGACCAGCGCCGGTGCGAACCAGACCGCCGCCTCCGGGAAGAGGTACAGCCCGAAGCGCAAGAAGCCGTACGTGCCGAGCTTCAACAACACGCCGGCCAAGATGACCGAGCCGGCGGTCGGCGCCTGGGTGTGGGCGTCGGGCAGCCACGTGTGCACCGGGAACAAGGGCACTTTCACCGCGAACGCGATCGCGAACCCGGCGAACAGCCAACGGGCCGTGGTCTTGGCGATGCCGCCATCGTGGACGATCTGGACCAAGTCGAACGTGAGGTGGCCACCGTGACCGTGGGCGTGCAGCGTCACCAGCGTCACCAACGACACGAGCATGAACGCCGAGCCGAGCATCGTGTACAGGAAGAACTTCGTGCCCGCGTACTTCCGGTCGTCGTAGCCCCACCCGATGATCAAGAAGTACATCGGGACCAGCACGATCTCGAACATGATGAAGAACACGAAGAGGTCCAGCGCCACGAACGTGCCGAGGCAGCCGAACTCCAACAGCAACATCCACGCGACGTAGCTCTTGTGGTTCTTGTGCGCGTCGGCCCCGAGCAGGCCGATCGGGAACAAAAGACCGGTCAGCACGACCAGCCACAAGCTGATGCCGTCGACTCCGAGGAACCAGTCGATCCCGAGCGGCTTGATCCAATGGGCCCGGTCGATGAGTTGGAAGCCCTCGGAATGAGCGAGGCCGTTCTTGCCAGTGGTCGCGAGGTGCGGGTGTGTCTTGAACTTGAACAGCACCCAGAGCGTGAGCGCGAACGTGGCGATCGAGAAGATCACGCCGAGCAACTTGGCGACGTCGGGGCGCTCCCGCGGGAGCAGGGCCACCACCAGCGCGCCGAGCGCGGGCAGGATCACCATCACGCTGAGCAGCGGGAAGGTCGGGCTGGTCGAGGCGAAGATCGTTGAGGTCATCTCTCTGGCCCTGTCAGAAGTTCGCCCGGACGAGCACGAAGCCGACGAGGACCACCACGCCGATCGCGATCGTGAGCGCGTAGTTGCGGACGTAACCGGACTGCACGCGGCGTGTACCGCGTCCCAGCCCCCGGACCAGGCGACCGACCCCGTTGACCGCACCGTCGATCACATAGCGGTCGAACCAGAACGTGACCCACTCGTAGGCCTTTCGACCGGGGCCGCCCATGAAGTCGGAGACGGCCTTGTCGTAGTACCAGCTCTGTTCGAGGATCGCTGGTTCGAGCTTGCGCTGCTGCTCTCGGGTGCGCTTGGTGTACAGCGCCCACCCGACGGCGATGGCGATCAGCCCGACGATCACCGCGCCGACTTCGAGCGCCCACTCGGTCTTGGTGCTCAAGTGGAACGCGACCTCACCTGGCACCGATGGCTCAAGCCAATGTTCGAGCACTTTGAACTTGTCGCTGAACGGCAAGTTCAAGAGGCCGCCGAACGCCGCGCCGATCGCCAACACCACCAAGGGCAAGGTCATGAACGCCGGCGACTCGTGCGGTGTCACCGGGGAACCGTGCTCCACGTGGTGCGGTGCGCCGGGACCCTGGGGCAACGGGTTGCCGTCGGCATCGTGCGTGGCGTGGGCATGCTCGCCGTGCTCGTCGTGGGCGCCGTGCTCGGCCTCGGTCCAACGACGCTCACCGAAGAAGACCAGCACGACCTCGCGGGTCATGTAGTACGCGGTCATGATCGCGGTGATCAGGCCGATCGCCCACAGCGCCGGGTTCTTGTGGAACGCGGCACCCAGGATCTCGCCCTTGGACCACATGCCCGAAAACGGCGGCACACCGGCGATCGCCAGCCACGCCACGATGAACGTCGCCGACGTGATCGGGAAGAACTTCCGCAGGCCACCCATCCAGTTCATGTCCTGCTCGTTGTCCATCCCGTGGATGACCGAGCCGGCACCGAGGAACAGCAGCGCCTTGAAGAAGGCGTGGGTGATCATGTGGAAGATCGCCGCGACGTACGCCCCGGATCCCACGGCCAGCACCATGTAGCCGAGCTGACTGACCGTCGAGAACGCCAGGACCTTCTTGATGTCGCGCTGGCTGATGGCGATCGTGGCCGCGAAGAACGCGGTGCCGACACCCACCCAGGCGATCAAGGTGCCGAGCCACGGCGACGCGGCGGCGAGCACCGGGTTCATGCGCACCAGCAGGTACACGCCCGCGGTCACCATCGTGGCCGCGTGCATGAGGGCCGAGACCGGCGTGGGACCGGCCATGGCGTCGGGCAGCCACAAGTACAACGGGAGCTGGGCCGACTTGCCGGCAGCGCCGAGCAGCACCAGCACACCGATGACGGTGAGCGTGGTGGTGGCGGTGCCGGACAGGTGCGAGAACATCGTCTGGTAGTCGAGCGAGCCGAAGGCCTTGAACGCGAAGAACATCGCGACCATGAAGCCGAAGTCGCCCACCCGGTTGGTGATGAACGCCTTCTTGGCCGCTGACGAGTTGGATTCGTCCTGGAACCAGAACCCGATGAGGAAGTAGGACGCCGCGCCGACGCCTTCCCAGCCGAGGAACGTGACCAGCAGGCTGGAGCCCAACACGAGCACGAGCATCGAGCTGGCGAAGAACGCCAGATAGATGAAGAACTTCGGGAAGTCCGGGTCGCCGTGCATGTAGCCGACGGCGTACAAGAAGATCAGCGTCGCCACGAACGTGACGAACAGGCACATGGTGATCGACAGCGGATCAGCCAGGAAGCTGAGGTCGACCTTGAAGCCGCCGACGTGGAACCACGTGAAGATCTTCTGGACGTGATGCCGTTCCTCACCGTGCATCTGGCGCAAGCCGATGTACGTGAGCACCGTGGCGACGAACGACAGGCCCATGGCGCCGGTGGCCACGAACCCGGCGGTCGGCTCGCCCAGCCGGCGACCGATGGCCACCAGCAGCACGAACGCGGCGATGGGCAGGGCCGGGATCAGCCACACGAGATGGACCAGCGCGGGCACGTGGACGGCGTGCTCGGCGCCGCTCTCGAGCGCGCCGGCGTGCAGGGCCGGGACGATGCCTCCTAGGAGCATGACGGAGCTTCTCCCCTAACCCTTGAGCAGCGAGATGTCGTCGGCGTTGGCATCGGGCCGGCGTCGGAGGATGGCGACGATGATCGCGAGTCCGACCGCGACCTCGGCCGCCGCCACCACCAGCACGAAGAACACGAGCACCTGGCCTGCGGTGTCGCCGAAGCGACGGGCGAAGGCGACGAACGTGAGGTTGACGGCGTTGAGCATCAGCTCGACCGACATGAACATCACGAGCGGGTTGCGGCGCAGCAGGACGCCGAGCGCGCCGATCGTGAACAAGATGGCAGCCAGCCCCGTGTACCAGTCAGTGGTGGGCCGCATCGTGGCCAGCACAGGCAGCACGGACAGCATCAGTAGTCAGCCTCCTCGGTCTGGGCCTCGAAGACCGGCTCGTCGTCGTCGATCGACGGGTCGTCGATCGTGGTGAGCCCCGGGCGTCGTCGGGCCAGCAGCACCGCACCTACCACGGCGATCACGAGGAGCAAGGACGTGACCTCGAACGCGAACAGGTAATCGGTGAACAAGAGGTGGGCGATCTGGGTGACGTCGGGCAACCCTTTGTCGCCTGCTCTCGCCGAGAACGTGGCGGCATCGCCGGTGATGGCGCTTTTCAGCACCACGAACACCAGGCCTGCGCCGAGCAGCAGCCCGGCGACCACGCCGATGGGTCGTTGACCCACGAGCGGGTCGCGCCGCATGTCTTCGAGCCGGTCGACGCCGAGCAGCATGATCACGAACAGGAACAGCACGACGATCGCGCCTGCGTAGACGATCACCTGTACCGCGGCCAAGAAGTTGGCGCTCTGGGCGATGAACAGCAATGCGACCCCGCCGAGCGTCGTGAGCAGCGACAGCGCCGCATGCACGGTGTTGCGGTTGAGGACCACGCCGAGCGCGCCGCCGAGGATCATCAGGGCGCCGAAGAGGTAGACGACTGCTTCCATCAGTCGCCTTCCTCGACTCGCACGAACGGCGCCTCACGGGGCATGCGCTTCGCCGACATGATCTGCTTGGCGGCGTCACGCTTCACCGGCGGTTGGATCCAGACGGGATCAGGATTGGCGTCCTCGGCGCCTTGGCCGTTCTCGGGTGCGCGGACGCCGTACCCGAGCTCGCCGGCCCATCCGACCTTGCCTTCGAAGGCGGCGTTGCCCGCAGACGCCGTGGCCCGCATCCAGGCGGAGGTGTACTCGTCCTCGCCTTCACGCCAGTCCTCCCAAGGCAGCTCTTGTGGCTTGCCGGTGGTGGCGTCGACCAACAACTCGTTGCGTGTGTAGATGGCATCGAGGCGGTTCGTGAACGAGAACTCGAACAGCTTCGACTCGGTGATGGCCTCCGTGGGACAGGCCTCCACACACAGGTCGCAGTGGATGCAGCGGAGGTAGTTGATCTCGTAGATGTAGCCGAACCGCTCACCGGGACTGGTGGGGTCGGTGGGGTCGTTGTCCTTGCCGCGGACGAAGATGCATCGCGCCGGGCACACGCCCGCGCACAACTCGCAACCGATGCACTTCTCCATGCCGTCCTCGTAGCGGTTGAGGACGTGGCGGCCGTGGATGCGGACCGGCTTGCGGCGCTTCTCCTCCGGATAGGAGGTGGTGACCATCCGCTTCTTGCCGACCTGCTTGATCGTGACGAGAAATCCGCCCAGGTAGCCCATCAGCTCCAGACCTCCACGGTGGGCGACAGCGCGGCGACGTGCGTCATTCGAACGCCTCCTCGTGCTCGAGCCGGTGCGTGCGGGCCACCCGGTTTGCCGCGGCGAGCGCCGCATAGCCAGCGAGCAGGACGACCACGCCGACGAGGATCACCAGCGCCACGTTCCAGTTGCGGTCGTGCCCGACCCGCACACCGATCAGCAGCAACAGCCAGCCGAGCGACAGCGGGATCAACACCTTCCAGCCGAGGTCCATCAGCTGGTCGTACCGGAAGCGCGGCAGCGTGGCTCGCACCCAGACGAAGCCGTACAGCAGCACGAGCACCTTGGCGAAGAACCACACGACCGGCAGGATCCAGACCTTCAGGAACTCGGGTCCGAACGACGGGCCGCTGGGGCCGCCGAGGAACAGCGTGGTCAGCACCGCGGCGAACGTCACGGAGTTCATGAACGACGCCAAGTAGAAGAGCGCGAACCGAAACGACGAGTACTCGGTGTTGAAACCCGCCACCAGCTCCTGCTCGGCCTCGAGCAGGTCGAACGGCGGACGTTCGATCTCGGCCGTTCCGGCCAGCAAGAAGATCACGGCCGGCACGATGCCGGTGATCCACAAGTTCCAGTGCCAGGTGTGCTGGGCGAACACGATCGAGCTGGTCTCGAGCGCCCGGATGCCGTTGGCCTGGCCAGCGGTGACGAGGAAGATCGCGGCGACCGACAAGCCCATGGCGGCCTCGTACGACACCATCTGGGCGGTGGCCCGCACGGAGCCGAGCAGCGGGTACTTCGAGCCCGATGCCCAGCCGGCGAGGATCACGCCGTAGACCGCGATCGAGGTCATGGCCAGCACCATCAAGAAGCCGATCGGCGGATCGGCCAGCTGGAGGCGGGTGTAGTGACCGAAGATCGACACCAGCCCGCCGTGCGAATCGTTGAACAGCCCACCGATCGGAATCACCGAGAACGTGAGGAACGCCGGGAACAGCGCCAGCATCGGCGCGATGGCGAACGCGACGCGGTCGGCGCGCGCCGGCACGAGGTCTTCTTTGAAGAGCAGCTTCGTGCCGTCGGCGAGTGTCTGGAGCAGACCGTACGGGCCGGCGCGGTTCGGGCCGAGACGGTTCTGCATGTCGCCGATGATCTTGCGCTCGAACCAGACCATGAACATGGTGGCGACCAGCAAGAACACGAAGACGAGCACCGTCTTGAGCACGACGATGCCGAACACACCCCAGTCGAGGTGGCCGCTCAGCATCGGGTCGAGGCCGAAGATCATGAGGTCGTCTCCACACGCACGTCGCAGACCGACTCGCCGGCATCGACGAGCTGGCCGACGAGACCGGTCGACTGGTCGATCGTCAGCACCGCCACCCCCCGCGGGACGTCGTGGTCGGCGACCAACGCCACGTTGCTCGAGCCCTTCGCCGACGACACCCGGACCGTGGCGCCGTCGCCGACACCCAGCCGCTCGAAGTCATAGGGGTTGACCCGCAGCGGCCGCTCGGCGGCGAGGCCGGCCAGCGAGCCCGAACGCCGGACGAGAACGCCGTGGTCGTACAGCTTGCGCTCGGCGACCAGTCGCAGCGAGTACGCATCGCGCTTGGGCGCCTCAGCCGTCGGACGGTCGGTCCACGTGACCGGTGCCGGACGGGCCGGCGCCGGACCGGCCGCCGCGCCGGGGCTGGCGTTCGGGGCTTCCGAAGCAGCCTGGCGCCCGTAGGAAGCGAGCTCGGCGTACTCGTCGTCTTCGGCGGCGCCCTCGGCCTCGCGGACGTTCTCCGCTTCGGTGAGCGCCTCGGCGCGCTCGGCGGCTTCGGCGCCGCCGATCGGCGACACGCCACCCGCGACGATGAAGTGGCGACCGGCACCAGGGTCGTCGGCGTCGAGCGGTCGAGGCCCGATCAGCCCGTCGGGGTTGAGGTCGAGCGCCACGGCGGTCAGGCCCTCGTGGGCGTGCGACAGCCGGGTGATCTCATCCCAGATGCCGGCGACCGACTCGAGCTCCATGTCGGCGCCGAGCCGGAACGCCAGCTCGGCCGCGATCATCCAGTCCTCCCGAGTCGTGCCCGGCGACGACACCTTTCGCTCGAGGCGGGTGACGCGACCCTCGAGGTTGGTCGTGGTGCCCGACGCTTCGGCGTAGCCGGCGGCCGGCAACACGATGTCGGCGAGACCGGACGAGTCGGTGAGGAACAGATCGACAGCGATGACCGTACGAGCACCGGCCAGCGCGCGCTCGGCAAGATCACGATCGGGGAAGTCGGCGATCGGGTCGGCACCGAGCAGCACGAGGGTGTCGATCTTGCCGTCGGCGGCGGCCTGGAGGATCCCGCGGGCGTCGAGCCCAGCGGCCGTCGGGACGTTGTCGGACTTCCAGCCGTGGGCGAACCAGTCGCGGCCGTCGGCGAGGCTCACCCGCCCGGGCAACATGCCGGGCGCAAGGCCCAGCTCGATGGCGCCCATCACGTTGCCGCGGCGCAGCGCAGGCAGGAACCGCACGCCCTCGATGCCGTCGGACAGCACCCTGGCAGCCGCGACCACCGCGTCGGCGGACTCGGCGATGTTCGGCCGGCCGAGGATGACCGTGACCGGACCGTCGGCGGCGGCGAGCGCCGTACGGGCTGCCTCGAGCGCGGCGGCGTCGACACCTTCGGGCAGCGGGCCCGAGGCCACGAGGGCACGTGCGACCTCAGCCGCTTCGCCGGGGTGCAGCACCAGCGACGCCGCGGCGTACTGGGTCAGGTTGGTGTGGCCTTGCGCGAGCTCGATGAACGTGACGCCGTCTTCGACCGCGGCGTGCCGAAGTCGCAGGTAGAGCACCGGTAGCTCTTCCTTCACGTCGCCCGACAACACGATGACGGTGCCGCCGGGACGGCACACGTCGTCGATCGTGGCGCGGGGCAGTCCGAGCACGACGTCGGCTGGCAGGCCGTCACCGAGCTGGGCGTCGACGTTGTCAGTGCCGATCACGCCTTTGGCCAACTTGGCCCAGGCGTACGCGTCTTCGTTGGCGAGACGGGCACCACCCAGCACTGCGACGCCCGAAGGCCCGGAGCGGTCGAGCCCCTCGCGGATGGCATCCGCGGCCGCGCTCAGCGCGTCGACCCAACGCACCTCGGCGAGGTCCGCGTCGGCCGACGGCCGTGCCAGCGGATCAGTGAGCCGATCCTCGTGGGTGAGGTACTGGAAGTCGTAACGACCTTTGTCGCACATCCAAGAGTGGTTCACCGGGTCGGAGTCGACGCCGTTGTAGCGCAGCACCCGGTTGCGCGAGGAGTCGATCGTCACCCGGCAACCGACCGAGCACGTGGTGCACGTGGACTCGACCTGCTCGAGGTCCCATGGCCGGGCCCGGAACCGGTAGTCGACGGACGTGAGCGCGCCGACCGGGCAGATCTGCACGGTGTTGCCCGAGAAGTACGACGCGAACGGGTGGTCGGGGAAGGTGTTGATCTCGCTGTCGTAACCACGACCCTGGAAGTGGATCAGCGGGTCACCCGCGACTTCCTTGGCGAAGCGTGTGCAGCGGTCGCACAGGATGCAACGCTCGCGGTCGAGCAGCACGAGGTCGCTGATGTTGATCGGCTTCTCGAGGTGCCGCTTCTCCTCGACGAACCGGCTCTCACCCGGACCATGGCTCAGGGTCTGGTCCTGCAGCGGGCACTCGCCACCCTTGTCGCACACCGGGCAGTCGAGCGGGTGGTTGATGAGCAGGAACTCGAGGATGCCGTCCTGCGCCTTCTTGGTGACCTCGCTGTCGGTCTCGACGCTCATGCCGTCGGTGCACTCGATCATGCACGAGGGCTGGAGCGCCGGGCCGCGGCCGGTGTCGATCTCGACGATGCACATGCGGCACATGCCCACCGGCCGCATGCGGTTGTGGTAGCAGAAGCGCGGGATGTACGTGCCGTTGCGCTCCGCGGCATCGATCACCAGCTCGCCCTTTCGGGCCTGGATCTCCTTGCCGTTGACCTTCACGGTGACGGTGGTCTCGGCGGTCGCGTCGGCGGGGGCGTCAGACACCGGCCGTCTCCTCAGATGCTGTGGCGGTGCCGTTCGAGCTCGGCGGTGGCAGGTACGCCGCGCCGCCCACCTTCACCGTGACAGGAGCCGGGGCGCCGATCTTTGCCTCGAACTCGTCGCGGAAGCGGGTGATCGCACCGGCGATGCACGGCGTGGCCGACTGCCCCAGCGGGCAGATCGTGGTCTGCTTGGGCGGCCACACCAGCCCGGGGCTGATGTTGTCGGACACGTCGAGCAGCAGATCGAGGTCCTGCGGGCGACCGTGGCCGTCGACGATCCGCTGCAGGATGGTCTCGAGCCAGGTGGTCCCCTCCCGGCAGGGCGTGCACTTGCCACACGACTCCCGGGCGAAGAACCGCACCAGGTTCAGCGCGGCTTTGACCATGTCGGTGGTCTCGTCCATCACCACGATGGCGCCCGAACCCAACATCGACCCTGCCTTGCCGACCGCGCCGGCTTCGAGCGGCAGGTCGAGGTGCTCCTCGAAGAGCCACGGCGCCGACGCCCCGCCGGGGATGAAGGCCTTGAGCTGGCGGTCGCCGCGGATGCCGCCGCAGTACACCGGGGCGTACAGCAGGTCGCGGAACGTCGTGACGCCGAACTCGACCTCGTAAACGCCCGGTCGCTTGACGTGGCCGGACACTGCGAACATCCGGGTGCCCCGTGACGCTTCGGCGCCGTACTCGGCGAACGCCTTGCCGCCGTTGACCATGATCCAGTTGAGGTTGGCCAACGTCTCGACGTTGTTGACCACGGTGGGCTGCATGTAGACGCCCTTGGCGGCCGGGAAGAACGGCGGCTTGAGTCGCGGCATGCCGCGGTTGCCTTCGAGCGACTCGATCAGCGCGGTCTCTTCACCGACGATGTAGGCGCCGGCACCCCAGTGCAAGGCGATGTCGATGGAGAAGTCGGTGCCGAGGATGTTCTTGCCGACGTAGCCGGCCGCGTACGCCTCGTTGAGCGCCTCGCCCAACCGCTCGTGGGCGAAGGCCATCTCACCACGGCAGTACAAGAACGCCTGCGAGCAGCCGATCGCATAGCAGGCGATCAAGATGCCTTCGATGAGCTGGTGCGGATCGCGCTCCATGAGGATGCGGTCCTTGTACGTGCCCGGTTCGGATTCGTCGCCGTTCACCACCAGGTAGCGCGGGTAGACGCCCGGCGGGCAAAAGCCCCACTTGGTGCCGGCGGGGAATCCGGCGCCGCCGCGCCCGAGCAGGCTGGCGTCTTTGACTTCCTGGTGCACGGCCTGCGGGGTGGTCGCCAGCGCCTTGCGCAGGCCCTGGTAACCGCCGGTGGCTTCGTAGCGGGCGATCGTGTGGGCGTCGTCGTACTGCGCGAGGCGTCCGGTGACGATCTTCGGCGCGTCGGTCACGGCCATCAGCTGGCTCCCTCGGCGTCGGCGGTGCGGGCGATCCACGCCGGCACGATGTTCTGGTCGGGCATTGCGTTGCCTGCCGCGCGGTCGGCCGGGATGTGCTGGCGGAACTCGCGGCGGGCAAGGGTGCCGTGCGGCGGGATCTGGTCGTCGAGCTTGCCGGCGCGCAGATCGTCGACGAGCTGGTCGAAGTCGTCGAAGCTCACCTTGTAGCCGAAGCGGTAGTTGACCTGGAGGCACGGGGCTTCGGTACAGGCGGCTTGGCACTCTGCGTGCTCGAGCGTGATCTTGCCGTCGGGCGTCGTGCCACCGGCCTTCACGCCGAGCTTCTCCTCCGCGTGTGCGATCAGCTCGTCGGCACCCATGATGTGGCAGGCGATGCCGTGGCAGATGTTCACGAGGTAGTGGCCGACGGGCTCACGTTTGAACATCTCGTAGAAGCTGCAGGTGCCGATCACCTCGGCGGGTGTGACGCCCACCAACTCGGCGAGGTGCTCCATCGCGTCGTCGGCGACGTAGCCGTCTTGCTCTTGCGCGAGGTGGAGCAACGGGATCAAGGCCGACTTCGGGCGTGGGTACCGCCCGATGATCTCCTTGGCCAGCTCGGTGTTTTCAGGGGTCAGTCTCGGCACAGCCCGCCTACCTCAGTGGAAACGGACAACGTCGTGCAAACTGGCGATGTCACCGATCGACGCCTCCGAGGATGGGGTCGATCGACGACACGATCGCGACCGCGTCAGCCACCAGACCTCCCCGCATCATGTGGGGCAGGCATTGGAGGTTCACGAAGCTGGGCTCGCGGATGTGCATGCGCCACGGACGGGCGGATCCGTCGCTCGCCATGTAGCAACCGATCTCGCCGCGCGGCGACTCGATGGCGGCGTACGTCTCGCCCGGCGGCACCTTGAAACCTTCGGTGAAGATCTTGAAGTGGTGGATCAGCGCTTCCATCGACTCGTCGATGCGTGCACGAGGCGGCGGCGTGACTTTGCGGTCTTGGATCCTGTAGTCGCCTTTGGGCATGAGGTCGATGATCTGCTCGATGATCCGCAGCGACTCGCGCACCTCGTTGAGCCGGATGGCGTACCGGTCGAAGCAGTCGCCGTACGTGCCGACGACGACGTCGAACTCGACTTGGTCGTACTTGAGGTACGGCATGTCCTTGCGGAGGTCCCACGCGTAGCCGGTGGACCGCAGGATCGGGCCGGTGGCACCGAGCGCCAGCGCTTCCTCGGTGGTGATCGAGCCGACGCCTTGGAGACGCTCGCGCCAGATCGGCTGGTTGGTCATCAGCGTGTCGTATTCGACCAACCGCTTCGGGATGGTGGTGAGCAACGTCTCGAGCGGCCTTTGCCAGCCATCAGGAAGGTCGGCCGCCGTGCCGCCGACGCGGATGAAGTTGTGGTTCATCCGCAGGCCGGTGACCATCTCGAGCCAGCGCAGCACTTCCTCGCGCTCGCGCCAGCCGTACAACATCATCGACACCGCACCGAGGTCCATGCCGTTGGTGGCGAGGAACATGAGGTGGCTGGCCACCCGCTGCACCTCGCACAGCAGCATGCGGATCCAGATCGCCCGCTCGGGCAGTTCGAGCTCGAGGAGCTGCTCTGCAGCGGTGCAGTAGACGAGCTCGTTGAACATCGGGGCGAGGTAGTCCATGCGGGTGACGTTGGTGCACCCCTGGACGTACGTCAGCTCCTCGCCCGTGCGCTCCATGCCCGTGTGCAGGTAGCCGATGACCGGCTTCGTGCGCAGCACGGACTCGCCGTCGAGCTCGAGCATGAGCCGCAGCACCCCGTGCGTGGACGGGTGTTGCGGTCCCATGTTGATGATCGTGGTCTCTTCTTCGGAGGGCTCTCGCTCCGCGAGGCGCTGCGCCTCTGCCTCCGACATGCGCAGGACGCAGCCCTGCTCGCGCAACACATCGGGGCCACCCGCGCGACGCGGCTGCATGGTCTGCGCGCCTTCGTCGGTCTGCGACGACAGGCGCAACGTGGACTCGTCGAGACCGAAGAGGTCGTGGCGCAGGTGCTCCGGCACCTCGGCGTCCGCCCCCCCGAGGTCGTCTCGTTGGTCTTGGTCTTGGTCTTGGTCGTGGACGTGGGTGGTCATCGTGATGGAGCCCCCTTGAACTGCACGGGGATGCGACCCAACGGATAGTCCTTGCGAAGTGGGTGGCCCTCCCAATCCTCTGGCATGAGGATCCGGGTGAGGTCGGGGTGGCCCTCGAAGCGGATGCCGAACATGTCGAACACCTCGCGTTCGAGCGATTCGGCACCAGGGTGGAGCGGCACGAGTGAGTCGACGACGCAGTCGTCCGCCGGTACTTGGATTCGAAGCCGGATCCGCTGGCGCTCCTGGTGCGAGATGAGCGTCACGAGCAGCTCGAAGCGGGCGCCCGTCACACCGGCCGGCAGATCCCGCGGTGCCTCGTAGCCGAGGTAGTCGACCGCGGTCACGTCGAGCAGTTGCACCCAACCCTCGTCGCCGATGGCCGTCACGAGTGCCACGAGATCTTCACGAGGGACGTGAACAGTCCGCTGGCCACGGCTGTACGTGACCGGGTGACCGTGGAAGGTCTCCCCCTCCGCCACCACCGGGGCCTCGGCGGCGTCGCCGACGGTCGTCTCGTCGCTCATCAGCGACCCACCGCCACCGGGACACCGGCGCTCGGGGCGCGTTGGCCGTCGACCTGCTCGATCATGACGCCCGCGCCCGCACCGGTGGCCTCACGGCGCCGCAAGATCTCACCGTTGCGGATCAGGCCGTGCAAGGTGACGATCGCGTGCGTGAGCGTCTCGGGGCCGGGCGGGCAGCCGGGGGCGTACACATCGACCGGCACCACCTGGTCGACGCCCTGGACGATCGCGTAGTTGTTGAACATGCCGCCGGTGCTGGCGCAGACGCCCATCGAGATGACCCACTTGGGCTCCATCATCTGGTCGTAGACCTGGCGCAGCACCGGGGCCATCTTCTGCGAGACGCGGCCAGCCACGATCATGAGGTCGGCCTGGCGCGGCGAGGCCCGGAAGACCTCCATCCCGAAGCGGGCGAGGTCGTAGTGCGAAGCGCCGGTGCCCATCATCTCGATCGCGCAACACGCGAGCCCGAACGTCGCACCCCAGCAGCTGCGGTAGCGGCAGTAGCGGACGAAATCCTCGAGTTTGCCGGTGAGGAAGTTGTGCGGGATCCCCGCCAAGCCGTCGTCTTTGATGTCGCCGATGAGTCCCATCAGGCAGCCACCTCCTCGTCGCGTCCTTCGAGGCCGACCCGCTTGATCGTGGTGGCCGCGGTGCGGCCCACCGACACTTGGTCGCCGCCACGCCGCAGGTGCTTGATCGGGCCCCAGTCGAGCGCGCCGTTGGCCAACAAGAAGATGAACGCCGCGAACACCGCCACGGAGAACACGATCATGTCGATCAGGCCGTACGCCCCGAGCTCGCGATACGACGTGACATACGGATAGATGAAGATGATCTCCACGTCGAAGACGATGAAGATCATGGCCACCAGGTAGAAGCGCACCGGGAAGCGCTCGGGCGGCTCCTCGGTGGGGACGATGCCGCACTCGTACGGCGCTTCTTTGGCGTCAGTGGGTCGCTTGGGCGCCAGGATCTGCGACGCCGCGAAGCTGAACACCACGAACAGCAGCACCAGCACGGTGAGGGTCAGGATCGGAAGGTATTGACCCATGGCTCACACTCCTGCCGTCTCGGGTCGGGGCGCCGCCCGCAACGCCATGGCCACCTTGTCACGCCGGTGGAGCGTGGTGAGGCAGATGGCGAGCAGGATCGCGCTGAAGAGGAAGATCGCGAAGCTCGGTTGGCGCACGGACCCGAGGTCGCGGACCATCACGATGTTGTAGACGGGCTGGGTCGCGTCGGGGACGCCTGTCGGGGGCGCCTCACCGGGCTGCGCAACTTGGTGGACCGCCGGACGCACCTGCACCACTGCGTAGTGGGTGGGGTTGCTGCCGATGAACCACATGGCCGTGGTCTCGACCCGGTGCAGCACCCGGTGCACGATCGAGGTGCTGGTGCCGATGCCCGGCTTGCCACCCTTGTCATAGGTTCCGAGCACCACGAACTGGTTGGTGTCGGTGAACTTCGGGGCCGTGCTCTCGGTGGTGAGGTACTGCGTCGCGGTGGCCGAAGCGTCGGACGCGTTCTTGTCGGCCGTGGGCAGCAAGCGCCAGCCACCCGTCTGCTTTTGCAACTCGGCGCGGGCCTGCGCGCTGGCACCGCTGATGTCGGACAAGTTGACGAACCGCTGTTGGGTCGCGAACGCCGACTCGAGGTGGTACTTGTCGATCAGCTCGTCGGGGGACGGTAGCTTGGACGGTAACGGCAGCGTTCGGACCGCGCTGATCGAGGCCTGCGCCGGGCTTCCGACCGTGACCTCCTTGACCTTCCACTCGGGCGCGCGGCCCTTGTAGCCCAGGCCGTACAGCATCCACACGATCGACAGCGCGGTGAGCACACCGGCGACCGCGCTCAGCCCCAGTAGGAACCCGAGCCGGTGGCCGACGTTGGTGGTCAACAAGATGTACGTCGAGCCCATGAGCACGCCGACGGCCACCGCGAGCAAGACGATGGCGCGCAGCCCCGGGTCCCACGTGAGGCCGGCAAGGAGGTGCAAGTGCGCCATCAGAGACCTCGCACGTACTCGACGATGGCCTGCACGTCGGCCTGGGTCATCATGCCGCTCCCTGGGGTGCCCTGATCTTGCTTGGCCACGTTCGGCAGGTTGGCCAGCGGATCGGTGTCAGGGTTGTACGCCGGTGACTGGCAGAACCCGGGCATCTTGCCGGTGCCCTGGCCGTGCACGCCGTACTGCTTGCCCTGGTCCGACCCGGCACAGACGAACGCGATCTGCGCGTCGAGCCCCTGCACCGCACCCGGGAACTGCCGCAGCGAGTCGCCGTTGGTGAGGTTCGGCCCGAGCGCGCCGTCGCCATCGGACTGCTTCTCGCCGATGCTCCAGCCCTGGGTGTGGCAACGACCGCACGAGTACGCGCCGCCGGCGACGTCGGCGTAGTAGCCGAGGTTGAACAACGCCTGACCGTCGCTCGTGTACGGGTGGCCTGCCTTGGCGGCCGCGGCCTTCTCGTCCTCGAGGCCTTGGGCGACCTGGGCCTGCGCCTGCTTGGGCGTGATCTGGATGCTCTGCAAGTAGTTGATGAGCACCTCGATCTCCTGGGTGGTGAGCGGACCACCACCTTCGGCACCCCACGCGGGCATGGGTGAGAACGGCCGTCCGTACGTGAGGATGTACCGCACCTCGTCGCGGCTGTAGCGCAACAGCACCGTGTTCAGCGCCGGCGCCTGCCAGCTCACCTGCTCAACGAACCGACCCGCCGAATCGGTGACCGTGTACTTCGCGTACGTCTTGTCGCCTTGTGCCTTCATGCCGCCGTGGCAGTCGGCGCAACCCAACCCGCCATCGGCGGCCGGGCCGAACATCTCGGCGCCCTGCTTGATGAACTTCTGCTCGAAGCCCTGTGTGGCGTTCTTCTCGCGGCCGGGCTCGCGCAAGCCGTACAGCGGCACCACCAGGACCACCAAGGCCAAACCCAGGAACGCCATCAGACCGGCACGGTTGAGCTTCTTGGTCTCGAGCTCCTGATCCGACAGGTACGGCCGGCGGTTGATGGCGAGCTCGGTCTCGGACCCGACCTCGTTGCGACCCTTGCGGAGGTTGGCGAAGGCGAACAGGAACGCGCCGACGGCGGCGAGGAAGAACAACACCCATCCGATGGATTCCTGAATCGGTTGCTTCCCACCGCCGGACGAGGCTGCCTGCCGGACCAGCGCGAGCATCATCGAAGTCTCAGACACAGTGAGGACCCTCTGCCTCCTGGCCGGTGGTGTCGGTGCCGATCGGTGGACCGAGGATCACCGTGCCCGTGTCGACGGTGAGCGAGCCACCGCTCACCTCGGACGCGAAGCGGTCCATGCCCCGAGGTGCCGGACCACCCTTCTTTTCCCCCACCTGGTTGTACTGCGAGCCGTGGCACGGGCACTCGAACCACTTCGAGGTCAGGCACTGCGGCACGCGGCAACCGAGGTGAGGACACTTCTGGTACAGCACCGTCACGCCCGCTTCCATCGCGGTGAGCTCGGCGGGGACGTACACCGCCTTGGCCTTGGTCAACGCGTACGAGGGGTAGCGGGTCAGCCACATCTTTCCCTCGGGCACGTAGTAGAAGCCGTTGTTCTTGTCGATGTTGGCGAGGATGTCGGAGATCTTCCCCACGCTGATCTTCGAGCCGAAGCCGCCGCCGCCTTGCGGCCAGAGGAACTCGAGGATGCCGGCGCCGAACACCGCGAGTCCGGTGGCGAACAGGGTGACCATGCCCCGGTTCAGGAACTGCCGGCGGGCCATTCCGACCGCGCGCTCGTCAGGCGGCGTCCACGGGGCCGGGACGTCGGCGCCGTCGACACCCGCGAGCGCCCGCGTTGCGGCCTTGCGCTCCGCGGCCCGGGCCTGCTTGTCGCGCCGCCTGGTCTCCAGCGTCAGGCGACCGACCGCCTTGTCGGTCTGGCGCCGTCCCACGACAGCGAAGATCACGACGGCCGCCAGCAAAGCGACGACCAGCACGATGATGGCGATGAGGATGGTCACGTCGGAAGGCCTCTAGAGGGTGAAGAACACGCCGTCACGCCACGGCAGCACGAAGTTGAACCCCGGACCACGGAACAAGGCACCGAGGATCACGAGCGTCGCCCATGTCATGAGGAACACCGTGTAGACGGACACCGCGTACTTGCGGTCCTCGGGTCGGTGGCTCGGGTTCTGGTCCACGTACGGGGTGAGGATCAGGGCAGTCAACAAGATGCCGGGCATCAACACGCCGGACACCATCGGGTTGGCGTACGTCAGAAGCTCCTGCAGCCCGATGAAGTACCACGGCGCCTTCTCGGGGTTCGGCGTCTTGTTCGGGTTCGCCAGCTCCTCGAGCGGTGCGTTCACGAAGATCGAAAAGATCGTGACGAACGCCAAGACGGTGAGGGCAGCCACGAACTCGACGATCAACAGGTGCGGCCAGACGTTGACCTTGTCGGTCGGCTGCGCACGCAGCTGTTGGATCGAGCCCTGACGGATCACGTCGGCGAGGCGATCGTCGAGCGGAGGACGGTCGAGCACCGCAGTTGCGGTGCCGCCGCCGCCGGCGGACCCGTTGCCGTTCGTGGCGGCCGCCCGTCGCGCCGCCTCCGCCCGTCGCAGGAGCTCCGGGGGGATGTCGCTCATCGCACCCACTCCTCTCGTTGGACTCGCACGCCCGCGAGCGCTCTCGTCTGGCTACAGCGGCCCACTGATCCCACCATCCTTGCGGACCCGCCAGAAGTGCACGGCCATGAAGATCACGATCACGAACGGCAACGCCAACACATGGAGCACGTACCAACGGATCAGCGTGTTGGATCCGATGACGTTTCCGCCGAGCAAGACGAACTGGACGTTGCTGCCGAACACCGGGGTGTAGCCGGCCATGTTTGCGCCCACCGTGACCGCCCACAGCGACAGCTGGTCCCACGGCAGCAGGTAGCCGGTGAACGAGAGCAGCAACGTGAGCAGCAACAGGACGCACCCGATGACCCAGTTGAACTCACGAGGCGGTTTGTACGCGCCGTGGTAGAAGACCCGGGCCATGTGCAAGAAGACGGACAGCACCATGAGGTGCGCGCACCATCGATGCATGTTCCGCACGAGCAGACCGAACGTCACCGACGTGCGCAGCTGGTAGATCGAGTTCCATGCCTGCGCCGTGGTCGGCTTGTAGAAGAACATCAAGAAGATGCCCGTGACGGTCAACAAGATGAACAAGAAGAAGCTGATCCCGCCCAGGCAGAGCGTGTAGCTCACTCGCACCGCGTGCCGCTTCACCTTCACCGGGTGCAGGTGGTACAGCAGGCTGTTCATGATGACGTACGAGCGGTTCCGAGGGCTGTCCTGATAGCCCTTTCGGAAGATCGAACCGGGCCGGAAGATCGAGTTCCATGCCTGGCTGCTCTGGACCCGGTTCTTCACCTGCTCGAACTGCTCGGCGGGCCCACCGCCCTTGTTCTCCATGGTGTTCGCCACGGTTCGTTCTCTCCTGACCGGTCAGCCGCGCCGGGCCAGCGGGCGGCCGAACGACGATCGGCGGACGTTGGACTGAGCCTTCTCGCGCTTGCCGCGCGTCTGCCAGATGATGAACACGACGACGAGCAGGGTCAGCCAGAAGCCGTAGATCATCGTGAGGATCAGATCGCTGACCGTCGCGCGGGTGATGGTGAGCGGGAGGTGGAGGAACCCGTTGTGCGGGCCGAGCAGGATGCGGTCCGAGCTCCACTTCCAGATGTCCTGCGAGAGCGTGAGCCACGACTGCGGCACGATGACCATCGTCCAGAGGAAGGCGAACATCGTGTAGAGCGCCGCGCCCATCGCCTCGCCCCACGTGGTCGGATGGTCAGCCTTGCGCTTGAAGGAGTAGAGCACGGGAATCGCCGCGAGGATCAGCCCCACGGCAAAGGATCCGACGAATGCGACCACTCCGGTGCCACCTCCTCGTGAATTCGCTCACATTGCCGATCGTAGGGCGAACCCCCGGAGGAGACCGCCACAAGATCGTGGTCTAGCACGCGGGTTCGCCGGGCGGCACATTCGCCGGCGCCAGGCTGCCCCAGGGGTCAGACCGACCGCGAGGCATCACCGTCGCGTGGCCACGGCGTACTTGGATCGAGATCCGATGAGCGACATAGAGTGACCCGCGTCCGGCCGCGACGAGCGAGTCGCGCCGGCACCTGGCGTGCGGAGGACTTGGTGACCGAGACACCCGACGACAACACCGACGAAGCGGCGGACGAAGCGGCTGGTGAGCCGACCGCGACCACCGACAGCGGAGCCGCGGTCGGCGGCGACGAGCACGGCGAAGCCGACGCCGGCGGCGACACGCCGGCACCCGCCGCGGCTGGCGTGCCGACGGCCCGCCCTGCAACTGGCGCGCGGGCACCGCAAGGACCGCACGACCCGATCGTCGCCGCACACCACGACACGCTCGCGGTGGCCATCGCCAAGACCCGCAAGCGCCCACCGTTTTGGGCGATGCTCGCGCTCGTCGCGCTGCCCGTGTGGGGGCTGCTGTACCTGAACGCGATGACCAAGCCCAGCGCCGGCAACAACGACCCGCTCGTCGCCGGCGGCGCCCTGTACCAGACCAACTGCTCGAGCTGCCACGGCGCGACCGGCGGTGGCGTCAGCGGACCGGTGCTCAACGGCGGCGCGGTGGTCAAGGCATTCCCGAACTACAAGGACCACCTCGACTGGGTGCACAAGGGCGCCAAGGGCTATGTCGCCGAAGGCAAGACCACCGTCGGTGCCAACAAGCTTCCGCTCGACCCCAGCGGTGCCGGCATGCCGGGCTTCGCCGGCACGCTCACCGATCAGCAGATCGCCCAGATCGTGTACTTCGAGCGGGTCCAGTTCGGCAACGAAGCTCCCAACGCGGATCTGCTCGCGCTGGCCACCGGGGGCGCCGGCGGCGCGACCGGGGGCAAGTAGCCGGCATCGGACCCGGTGTCTTCGACCCGCAGCCCGTCCTCGGAGCACCGCGACGTCCTGGTGATCGGCGCCGGGCCCGCCGGTGCCGCTGCGGCCTACTGGCTCGCGACGGCCGGCCGTGACGTCGCCTTCGTCGAACGCAAGGCGTTCCCCCGTGACAAGTCGTGCGGCGACGGCCTCACTCCGAGGGCCGTGAAGCAGGTCCAGGACATGGGCCTCGAACCGGTCATCGCCAAGTACCACCGGTGCCAGGGCTTGCGGGCCCTCGGCCACGGGATGACGCTCGAGCTGCCGTGGCCGGAGCACTCCGAGTTCCCGAACTATGGCTACGTCGTGAAGCGGTGGGACCTCGATGAGGCGGTGGCCCGCCACGCGGCCCGCGCCGGTGCCGTCTTGCACGAGGCGACCGAAGCCGTGGCCCCCCTCTTGGAAGGAGGGCTCGTTCGCGGCGCGGTGGTGAAGGACAAGCGCAGTGGCGAGCAGCGCGAGATCAGAGCCCGCTACGTGGTGGTGGCCGACGGGGCGAACTCGCGGTTCGGGCGGGCGCTCGGCACCAACCGCAACCGCGCGTACCCGATGGGCCTTGCCATCCGTGCCTACTACGAGAGCCCGATGGCGGCCGACCCGTGGATCGAGAGCTCGCTCGACGTGCGCGACCGGGCCGGCAACTCACTGCCGGGCTATGGCTGGATCTTCCCGCTGGGCGACGGAACCATCAACGTCGGCATCGGGCTGCTGTCGACGTTTCGCGACTACAAGAGCGTGAACACCACGAAGTTGATGAACGAGTGGGTGGCCACGTGCCGGCCCGAGTGGGGCATCCGCGATGCCGAGCCGCTCGGCCCCATGCTCGGCGGCCGGCTCCCGATGGCCGGGTCGGTCACCCCCAACGCCGGACCCAACTGGTTGGTGACGGGCGACGCCGCCGGTTCGATCAACCCGTTCAACGGTGAGGGCATCGATTACGCATACGAGACGTCGCGCATCGCGGCCGAGCTGATCGACGAAGCGCTCGGGACCGGTGACGGTCTCGAGCTCGCTCGCTACCCCGCGATCCTCGAGGAGCGCTACGGGCTGTACTTCAAAGTCGCCCGCCTCTTCATGAACCTGATGGGCAACCCGGCGCTGATGCGGGAGCTCACGCGTGTCGGCATGTACTCCAAGACGCTCATGGAGTGGGTGCTGGCGATCATGGCCAACGTGCTCGAGCCCGACGAGATCGGCGCAGCAGAGGCGGTGTACCGCACTGTCGCGACGTTGGCGAGGGTCATCCCCGAGCCACTCGCGAGCTGACCACACCACCGGCGCGCTCACACCTCCCCGAACCGGCTGGGGATCTGGTCGCCCCCGACCACCGCATCAGCCCCCACCGCGAACAAGGAAAGGGGTCTTGCGGACCGGTCGGGGCCGCGTCCCGCCACCGAGTGTGGTGTCCCATTCGCGGAGAATGAGTGGCGAGATGACCGCGGACCGTGCACAATGAGGCGTCGCCCGACTCGTGGGGGTGCCCGAGATGCACGTCGCGACCCGACCCGGCCGAGTCCGGGTCCTGCTCAGCGCAGCGTTGCTGCTGGCCGTGTGCGCGCTCTTCGCGCCGACGACAGCCGCGTCTGCGGCGGCCACCGCACCCTGCAACAGCAACCCCTACGGCTGCACCACCACTTCGTCACCGCCACCCGCCGCGCCGGTGTCCTGCACGCTCAGCGTGAACATCGGCGGGCCCGGCGCCCTGGTCACGTTGACGTGCACGGCGGTCGCGCCCGGCACCGCGCTGCAAGTGGTGCTCGACGGCCACACCGTGTTCCACGGGGCCACCCGGGCCGTGCCCGCCGATCTGCGCCCGGCCGCGGCGGGGGCCGCGCAACCGTTCGACGGTGCCGGCCGCGTCTCGGTGACCACCACCAAGGGCTCATACGTACGGTTCCGGGTCCCCGACCTCGCGCCCGGCGCCTATCACGTGTTCGTGGCCACCTCGTCGTCGAACGAAGCGCTGGGCACGTTCCGACTCACGGCGTTGACGGCGCGACCGGTCGGCGGTGGGAACAGCGGCGTGTCGCCGCTCGGGGTCGGCTTGCTGGTCCTGGCGGCGATCATCACCATGGCTGCCGCCAAGCGGTACCTCGGCTCACGGCGCCGGGCCCACTGACCCTGCCGCCTCGGGGAGCTCGCACGACCGCGGCCGCCGCGCGCGCCCGGCCGCGGCATGGATGTCAGGCCGAGGAGCGACGGGGGCGTGGACGGACACCGAGGATCTGGCGGACCACGCCGAGCAGCTCCTCGCGCAGCACGACCGGATCGGTCTCCACCATCAGGGTGGGCGCCCAGTCGTCGAAGCCGGTCACTGCGGCAAGCGCGGCCACCATGCGCACCTGCTCGCCCAAGTCGCTCGACATCTGCCGCACGGTCCGCTCCAGCCGTGCATGCGCCTCTTCGTGGTCGGAGAAGGCTTCTCGCGCCGCCTGGTGCGCGGCCAGGGAGGCTCGGTTGCGCACGATCATGCGGAAGAAGTCGAGCCGCTCGAACCACTGATCGACCGCCCACTCGAGGGCATCGACCCATTCGGTCGCGTCGGTCGCGCCTTCCAGGCGGTCGAGGAACTCGTGGAGCATCTCGTCCATCGGCTCGACCAGCGCGACGAGGATCTCGTCCTTGCTCTTGAAGTGGTAGTAGAGCGCGGCCTTCGTGAACCCGAGCTCGTCCGCGATCTCCCGTAGCGACGTGCCGTCGTAGCCTTGGTCGGTGAACAGCCGTGTGGCGGTCTCGAGGATCCGTTCCCGGGTGCCGAGTGGTGGCTCCGACTCCTGCTCGAGGTGGTCGCGCCGGGCCGCCTCCCTGATGTGGTGCCGCTGGCTGCGACGGGTCGGCTCCGCGCTCATGTGTCGCATGTTACTTGACGGCCGGTAAGTTCGACACTTACCTTTCGGCAAGTAACTACTTGCCGACCGGCAAGCAGCCTTCCCCACCGCCACACTGATGAGGAGATCACCATGTCCGATCTCGTGATCGAAGCCTCGGGCCTCCACAAGCGCTACGGCGACGAGATCGCCGTCGACGAGGTGAGCCTCGCCGTGCCGCAAGGCCGCATCCTCGGTGTCCTCGGCCCGAACGGCGCCGGCAAGTCGACCACCGTCCGCATGCTCACCACCATGACGCAGCCCGACGCCGGCACGGGGCGTGTGGCCGGGCTCGATATCGTCCGCGACGCACGGGCGGTCCGCCGGCTGATCGGTGTGACCGGGCAGGACGCCACCCTCGACGAGCAGCTCACCGGCCGCCAGAACCTGGTGCTCATCGGCCGCCTCTCGAAGCTCTCCCGTGGCCAGGCGCGCCGGCGCGCCGTCGAACTGCTCGACCAGTTCGAGCTCGCCGACGCCGGCGACCGCCAGGTGAAGACGTACTCGGGCGGCATGCGGCGCCGCCTCGACCTGGCGGGCAGCTTGGTCACGCGCCCGCCGGTCCTGTTCCTCGACGAGCCGACCACCGGCCTCGACCCGTCGAGCCGGCAGCGCATGTGGGACCTCATCCGCGTGCTCGTGGCCGACGGCACGACCTTGTTGCTGACCACCCAGTACCTCGACGAGGCCGACGCCCTCGCCGACACGATCTCGGTCATCGACCGCGGCACGGTCATCGCCGAAGGGACCGCCAGCGAGCTCAAGGCGCGCATCGGTGGCGAGCGGGTGGAGGTCAGGTTGAGCCAGCCTCACCCCGAGGCGGTCGCCGCGCTCTCGCCGCTTGCCACTGGAGCCGTGCAAGTGACAGACGACGGCCGTCGGCTGACCGCACCGGTCGTGCTGCGCCACGGTCTCGCCACGGCCGTCATCCGCGCGCTCGACGAGGCCGGCGTCGACGTGGACGACATCGAAGTGCACCGGCCGTCGCTCGACGACGTGTTCTTCACCCTCACCGGCGCGCCACCGGACAGCGGCGGGCCACACGACCCCAGCGCGCCGGACGCGACCGACGGCCGCTCGGCCGTCGCGGCAGCACCCGACGATTCCGAGCCCGCTCCCACCGAGGAGGCCTACGCATGACTGCAGCAGTGCTCGACCCCCGCCTCACCGCGGCCGACGCCGCCCGCCGCGACGACCGCCTCGCCACGCGAGCCCGCGACTGGCTGACCGACGTCGCCGTGCTCACCAAGCGCAACTTGGTGCACGTCGCCCGCGAGCCCGCTCAACTCTCCGACGCCACCATCCAACCCATCTTGTTCACCGGCTTGATGGTCTTCATCTTCCAAGCGTCGATGCACATCCCCGGCGGCGGCGGCTACAAGGCGTTCGCCATCGGCGGACTGATCACCATGAACCTCACGACCGCCTCGATGGGCACCGCGGTCGGCCTCAGCAGCGACCTCTCGACCGGCGTGGTGAACCGCTTCCGCACCCTTCCGATGGCGCGCAGCGCGATCCTCACCGGCCGCACGTTGTCGGACCTGTTGGCCAGCGCCCTGTGCGGGTCGATCGTGGTCGCCACCGGCCTCGCCATCGGTTGGCGACCCGAATCAGGGCTGACCGGAGTGCTGGGCGCGCTTGCCGTGGCCGTGCTGTTCGCCTACGCCCTGAGCTGGCTGACCGCGTGCTTCGGTCTGCTGGTCACCGACCCCGAGTCGGCCCAAGCGGTCGGATTCCTCGTGCTGTTCCCGATGGCGTTCGTGTCGAGCTGCTTCGCCCCCACACAGGGCATGCCGGCCTGGATGCGCACCATCGCGGACTGGAGCCCTGTGTCCGCCGTGGCCGCGTCGTGCCGGCATTTGATGGGTGATCCCAACCCCGCCGCGCTGGTGCACAACTTCCCCTCGCAGCACCCCGTGCTGGTGGCGTTGCTGTGGAGCGTGGCGATCGTGGCGGTGTGCGCGCCGATCTCGAGCCGGCTGCTGCGCCGACGCACCACCGACTGAGTCGGAGCAGGCGTTCGGGACCAAGTCCTACAGGACCCAGTGGACTCCCATCAGGCGAGCCGACCCAAGCGCCCGTGACGAGCGGCCGCTCGCCGTCGGGCGGCTCAGCAGGGATCGACCCACCCGCCGAAAGGCCGGGCGAGCGCCTCGGCCTCGGGCGGGCCCATCGAGCCCTCGTCGTAGAGGTGCACCGGCGGGGGGTCGAGCAACAGCGGCTCCACGATGCGCCACTGCTCCTCGATCGCGTCGGCCCGGCCGAACCGGCGGTGGTCGCCTGCGATGGCGTCCTCCAACAACCGTTGGTATGCGTCCTCACGGTGGCCGAGGACTTGCTCGTAGTTCACATCGAGCGCCATCGGTTGGGTGACGAGCTCGTCGCCGGGTGCCTTGGCGAGCAGGTCGAGGACGACCCCGTCGTCGGCGCCGAGACGGAACCGCAACCGGTTGGGCGCCGGCCGCTCGCCGGTCCCGTTGCCGAACAACAGGCGCGGCGGCTCGTTGAAGGTCACCACGGCCTCGGTGGCGGTCGACATGAGCGACTTGCCGGCGCGGATGAGCCACGGGACGCCCGCCCAGCGCCACGACTCGATCTCGAAGCGGATCGCCACGAACGTCTCGGTGTCCGAGTGCGGATCGACGCCGTCGATGTCCTTGTACGCACGGGCCTGCCCACGCACGATCTTCGCAGGGTCGAACGAAGGTGTCTGGCGGAACACCTTGAGCTTCTCGTCCTGCATCGCGGCCGCGTCGCTGCCCGCGGGCGGTTCCATGGCCAGCAAGGCGACGATCTGCAGGAGATGGTTCTGCACGACGTCGCGCGTCGCGCCGACCGTCTCGTAGAACCGGCCGCGGGTACCCACACCGAACTGCTCCGCCATGGTGATCTGCACGTTGGAGATGAAGTTGCGGTTCCACACCGGCTCGAGCAGCGAGTTGGCGAGCCGGAACACCAGCAGGTTCTCCACCGGCTCCTTGCCGAGGAAATGGTCGATCCGAAAGATCGCCTCCTCTGGGAACACCGAGTGGAGGCAGTCGTTCAGCCGGCGTGCGCTCACCAGATCGCGGCCGAACGGCTTCTCGACGACGACCCGGGCGTCGCGGGCGAGCCCGACCCGGCCCAGGCCCGTCACGACATCGTCGAACATGGCGGGTGGGATGGCGAGGAAGAACAGCGGCCGTTTGACGTCAGCCAGCTTGGCGGCGAGAGCATCGAAGGTCGTCGGGTCTCGGTAGTCACCGCTCACGTAGCGCATCCGCGAAGCCATGTCCGCGAAGGCCGCGCGGTCGACCTCGCCGCGTTCGGCGATCGAGTCATGCGCGCGGGACCGCAAGTCGTCGTCATCCCAGGCGGACCCCGACACGCCGATGATCTGCAGCGCGGGGCCACCGGCCTGCTCCAGCTCCCACAGCGCCGGGAAGATCTTCTTGCGGGCGAGGTCGCCGGTGGCGCCGAACAGCACGACTGCGTCGGCGTCGGTCGGCGATCGGTCGTCGCGGCTCACGGCGCGGCCCACACCATCGCTGCGGCGCGGCCAGCCGCGGCCCGCACCTCGTCGACCACTTGGTCGTCGTGTGCCAGACCCGGGAATGCGATCTCATACGCACCCGGGGCGAGGGCGACCCCTTCGTCGAGCAGCGCGTGGAAGAAGCGGGCGTAGGCGGCTTCGTCGGTGCGGCGCGCGTCGTCGTAGTCCTCAGGGAGCTCCTGGCCGAAGTAGAGACCGACGAGGGTGCGGACGACGGGCACCGACACCGGCGCGCCAACCGACGCGAACGCCTCTTGGAAGGCGCCGGCCAACGCGTGGGCTTGCGCCTCGAGCAGCGTGTACGCCGCTTCGTCGAGCAACTCGAGCACGGCCAGGCCTGCCGCGGTCGCGAGCGGATTCCCCGACAGCGTGCCCGCCTGGTACACGGGGCCCACCGGCGCGAGCACGTCCATGACCTCGGCCCGGCCGCCGAACGCGCCGATCGGCAGTCCTCCGCCGATCACTTTGCCAACGGTGGTCAGATCGGGCTGTACGCCGAAGTAGCCCTGCGCGCCGCCGTACGCGAGCCGAAAGCCCGTGATGACCTCGTCGAACAACAACAGCGCGCCGACGCGGTCGCACGCGGCGCGCAGACCCTTCAAGAAGCCGTCGCCGGGGGCGACGAGGCCCATGTTGGCGGCGACCGGTTCGACGATGACGCAAGCCACGGACTCGTCGAGGTCGGGAACGACGTTGTACGGCACGACCGAGGTCGCAGCCACCGCATCCGCCGGGACACCGGCCGAGCCGGGCACCGCGCCCGACGCCGCCACCGCGCGAGCGTCGAGCTGCGCCACGCCCGATCCCGCCTCCGCCAGCAGTGCGTCGCTGTGGCCGTGGTAGCAGCCGGCGAACTTCACGATCCGGTCGCGCCCGGTGAAGCCCCGCGCCACTCGGATCGCGCTCATGGTCGCTTCGGTGCCGCTCGACACCAACCGCACGCGCTCCATCGACGGCATCCGCTCCCGGATGGCTTCGGCCAGGAGCACTTCTCGCTCGGTCGGCGCGCCGTAGCTCGTGCCGCCTCGGGCCGCTTCGGTCACGGCGTCGACCACTGACGGGTGGGCGTGGCCGGCGACGATCGCGCCGTAGGACTGCACCAGGTCGACGAGCGCGCGGCCTTCGGCGTCGTACACGTATGCCCCCTCCGCGCGATCCACGAAGTACGGCGTGCCACCCACCGAGCGGAATGCCCGGACCGGCGAGTTCACGCCGCCAGGGATCACCGCCGCGGCCCGGGCGAACAGATCTGCGTTGGTGGTCATCGGTCTCCGCGGAGGATCGGCCGTTGGGTGGGAGCGCGCTCGCGCGCGTCCCCACCCTACGGCCACAGGCCGCTACCCAGGCCCCGAGATCGGCGCCATCGGGCGCGGCGACACCACCGCGTCAGCTCGGACAGCGAATGCCCGCGTCGAAGCTTCCGATGCCCTTGAAGATCTGCAAGGCCAGGATGTAGATCGGCTGCACGAAGAAGCGCAGCGGCTGGAGATAATCGCCCGCGGGCGCCACGAGGAACGTGCCGTCGTCGGTCGTCTCGAACCCGTTGGAGAACTGCGACAGCAGGCCAGGGTGGGTGTCGACGTACGCGTGGTAGGAGGTGATGTCGACACCGTCCCACGACACGTCGACGTCGCACGGCACCAACAAGTTGATGTCGATCCAGTTGCCGGTGCTGTTCGACGAAAGGTCGACCATGTTGATGCTGATCGGGAACGACAAGTTCTCGAGGTCGATCGGCGGGAACACCAACGGGAAGCTCGGGTTGATCGAGTCCGAGATGTGGACGGTGATCTTCAGACCGACGCCCGCCAGGTAGCCGTTGACGATGTGCGGGTCGCGGAGGCCGAACTTGACCTTGGCGAAGTCACCGCTCACGCCGACCGTCACCCCCGGATCCAGCGTGACGTTCTTCAGCCCGTCGATGTCGAGCACAATCCCGGTCGACAAGTCGAACCGGAGCCCTCCGGCGCTGGAGAACTCGATCGGCCCGATGCTCTTGCTGAAACCGCAGCCACCCTCGCTGGGCGGCTGGAGGCTCCAGTTCAAGATCTTCAGGATCTGCGTGCTGACCTCGAGGTGGAGGTTCCCCGTCGGCGCGGCTGACGGGTCGGGCTGGGTCACCTCGAACTTGCCGTCGTGGGTGTTCACGAACTGCACCGAGTGCGACAAGTTCGTGGCCGACACCTTCAACGCCGGATCCGGCTGCTCCTTGACCGTGCCGTCGTCGTCGAGCTCCGGGTGCGTCGGGTCATGGGCGAGCATCACGAAGTCGATCTCCGCGTCGAGGTCGAGCGCGTCGCGCTGGTCGCCCTCGGCGGAGTACGTGATGCCCGGCAGCGTGTTCGACGACTTGGCGCACGGCTGTGCGACCGACGAGTCCTTCGGCACGCCGGCCCCGATGAGGATGTTCATGTGGGCCGGAACGTCGCGCAGGTGCGCCTGCACTTGCGGGACGGTTCGCACGGTCTGCGTGCCCGGCTCGTACTGCCAGCTGAGGACGTTCAGCTTCACATCGTTGATCGACTGCGAGTTGTCCTGCTGATGGTTCGTGCCGAGCAGCGTCATGTCCATGATCGTCTGCTTGGACCCGTCGGGACCCGGCTTGGTCGAGTCCAAGTTGAACTCGAAGCCTGGCGGCAAGTTGGAGATCGTGCCCGTCAGCTGCAAGGCGCACTGCGAGCACGGCGCGGGGTCGATCGGCGTGGAGGACCCGTTCTGGTTCTTTCGCTTCGGCACGCCGGCCCCCACGTCGAGTTCGACCCCACCGCTCAGCGGCGCGCTCCCCTCCACGCGCATGTCGAAGTACGTGCCGTCGTCGCCACCGGTCGAGTCGTTGCCCTTGGCGATCGGCAACACGTTCACGCCGTAGCCAGCTGGCACGCCACGGAGCACCGCTTGGACGCGGATGTCCTTCGACAAGTCGCGGTTGCCGTTGTCGTCGACCGAGTTCTTCAAGTCGATGTCGACGGAGAGGTCGGCGCTCCCGCCGGGCGGCTGGTAGTCGGTGAACGTGAGGAAGCTCGGGTCGTTGGTGCCTCGCGTCGCGGTCGTGATCTTGTCGACCAGCAAGTCGAGCGTGCTCGGCGCGCCGAGCAGCAGCAGACCCACCTTCTTGTTTCCGAGCGTCGAGCTGTCACGCAACATCACGCCGACGGGACGGTTGGCCGGGAGCGACACCGTGTCGAGCTCGCCGGCGTGGCCGAGCGCGATCTCGAGGTTGGTGTCGAGGTGCCCACCTGGGGTCTGGTAGTGGACTTGCGTGTCGCCCTCAACCAGGCCGAGGACCAGGTGCAAGTCGGGCGTCAGCTTGTTGATGGTGCCGCGCACCCGCGCTTCAGAGCTGTCCTCGGACGTGAAGTCGAGGTTCGTGCCCACGTCGTCGAGCTCGCTGGCCAGCGCCAACTTCGTCTCGACCCCAGTCGTCTTGCTGTCGGGATCGGCCGGGTTCTCGTGGCGGACGTCGAGCTGGAACAGCTTCACGCCCGCGATGCGGACGCTGGCGGCTGTGCCCTTCGTCGGCGAGCTCGCGCGCTTGTCGGACTCGACCGACAAGCTGTTGGCGGCGGGCACGTCCGGCACCGTCCCGTTGGGATGATCGGTGAAGGCCACCGCCACCGATCCGATCGGGGTCGACGTCGGCGTGTCCTCGGCCAGGCCGACTTGGGTCAGGGGCGTCGTCGTGTCGGCAAGGTCGCTGAAGCGCAGACGGTTGGGGTCGATCGCGGCCCCGAACTGCAGCGGCAGCTGCCGCAAGTCCGCGTTGATGCCACTGCTGGCGGTGCATGCGCCGGAGCCGACGCTCTGCGACAAGATGCTGGCAGCGACTTGGCCGATCTCGGAGTCCGCCCGGTACTTCACCTGCTTGGTGTGACCGTTGACGAACATCTCCATGTGTTGCGGGATCGGCCCGGTGTGCGTGCTCGGGTCCCGGCCCGCGTTCAACACCGTGAGGTTGTTCGGGTCCGGGTCGCCGTTGGCGAGCTTGCCTTGCACGCGGACCGTCGCCTTGTCGATGGGACCGGACGCGTCATACACCACCGAGTGGGTGTTCTCCGGTGAACCGCAATCATCGGTGGTTCCGGTCTGGCGACGGTGGTACGAGACGTCCACGTCCTTGGGCACGTTGAGCACCTCGGCGTCGACCGTCGACTCCGGGTTGTCGAACTGGACCGTGGTGGCCCGGTCGAGGTCGTTCACGACCTTGGCGTGCAGGTCGAGTGCGCCCTTGTCCAAGCCGTCACTGGTGAGCGACACGTCAGTCCGCTTCAGACCCGCGTACTGCGCCTCGAGCGCGAGGCGGTCGTCGTCGGTCGAAGCCGTGTTGTCGGGCCCCTTGTCGCTCCTCACCACCGCGTACTGCGCGGTGGACGGTCGGGTGGTGTCATCGAGCGACAGGAAGTCGCTGTTCTTCGCGTAACGGATGAACGCAGTGCCGAGCTGTGCGGACCCATCCGCCGCGTCGGGTGCCGACTTCGCGTCGAAGTCGATCGCGTCGGTGCCGCCAAGCCCGACGACATGGTGCGAGACCGTCGCGGTGAGCGACGGGGGCAGCGACGTGACGTTGCCGCTGAGCTTGCTGGTGCCCGAGTCGCTCTTGTCGAAGAAGTCGACGGACAGGTCGTGCGCCTCGCTCGACGCGTCGTACGTGAGCCCGACGTCGAGGTTCTTGCCCTTCGGTTGTGGCGGCGTGTTCAACGAATCGCCGGCGAGGTTGGCGTCGAGCTTCACTTGTCCCGGCACGTCGTTCACTTGCGCCGACAAGCTGCGTTGCACATCGCCCGCTGTCTGCTCGACGGTGCCGAACGCGAATGTCGGCACGACCACCAACGTGTTGGGGTCCGCGGCTTTCGAAGCCCGGTAGTCGACGCTCACGTGGCGTGGGTTGGCGTTGGGAAGCGGCAGCGTGGCCACGACGTCGACTTTGGTCGGGAGGTTGCGCACGTCAGCCGTGAACGTGTTGACCGTCTGCTCGGCGGGTGGTTTCAAGAAGTCCTCGACGGTCGGGAAGTCGAAGCCCTCCAAGGTGAGGTGGTCGACGTTGGCGTTGGCGCCATAGTGCGCGGTCCAGCGGTTCAAGTCGTCCTGCTTCAAGATGTCGATGTTCAATGCGGTCGGCAGCTTGTCCACCGTGGCCAGGAACGACTGCACCGGGCAGCACGGCGAGAGCGGATCAGCAGGGCTGAACTGACGGGTGATGCCCAACTTGAACTTCGAAGGACTCGAGGTGGTCATGTCGTTGATGAACCGCGCGCTGTTCTTGCCGACCGCCGCTTCGGATGTCCGGATGTCGAGGGTGCCCTTGGTGGTCTGCGGCACTCCGACGAAGTTGAGGTAGGCGGCGGTGGTCTCGGGGGTGCTCAGCGCGCCCGTGTCGGCGCGCAGCACCTTGGTCACGCCCGCCATCGCGAGGCTCTCTGGGCCAGCGCCCTGCTGGGTCAGCGTGTACGCGATCTTCGGGTCGCCCTTGGTGGCGTCGGTGAGGTTCGTCACCGTGGCGAGCATCGAGTTGTGCCGCGGCAGAGTGAACCCGCCATACGTGCTACCGAACCCGAGGTGCACGCGCATGTTTGCGAGCGGCACGTCCCACGTCGCCCACACGTCGGCCGTGACCGGCGGCGGCGAACCCAACGGGTTGAGCAAGGGCGGCAAGCGGTCGAGCGTGAAGCCCATCGTGACGCCCGTCGGGTACTGGAGGTTCACCGACGGGGCGAGCTGGGCCGAGAGGTCTGGCTGCGCATCGCCTTGCACGTCGAGAAGCACGGGAAGACCGATCAAGGTGCGAGTGCATCTGACCGCGCCGCCGGTCTTGGCGCCCCGGTAGCAAACCTCGTACGTGGTCGAGTCGAGCACCGAGCGGATCGTGTTGATCAGGTCCGTGATCGACGGGAGCGAGAGGTCGGGCAGCGGCGGCAGCGAGATCGGCAGCGGCGGCAGTTGGAGCAGGTCGGCGAGCGATGGCAGCTTGGGCAGCCCGATGCCTTGGAGCGCGGAGACGAGGTTGTTGATCAACTGCGTCGCCGGGGTGAGGATGCCGAGGTCCGACGGGATCGAGATGGTCGGCACGGTGAGGTGCTGGAGTGCGTCGAGGCCCACGCCCCGAAGCGCGTCGCCCACCACGTCGGGGAGGGGGATCTGCGGCGCGACCGCAGGGGTGCTCGGCTGGCTGGTGGGCTTGTTGTGGAAGACCGTCAGGGCGAGCATCGACTTGACGGTGTCGTCGGGGAACGCTTCGGGCGGGCTCTTGCTCGTGTCCATGCCGAATGACGCATCCATCGTCTTCAACACGTCGAACAGCTTGCTGACGAGGCAGCCACGGGTGAGTGTGTCCTTCGTCGCGTCGTTGAAGCCCGGCTCGGCCGCGATGTCGGCCGGGATGGCGTCGGCGTCCAGGTACGACTGCAAGTTGAAGGTCGGGTCCTGCCCTTCGATCCGAGCCGCCCACCGATTGGCGAAGTCGGTCTGCTCTTGTGCCGTCGCGGTCACGTCGGGCGTGCACGAGTACATGGGCGGCGGGGGGTCGGCCGCCGCGGCCGGTTCCCGGTTCGCGGTGGCGGACTCGTCCGCCGCGCCAGCACGTCGAGCGGTGATCGCCGGCGAGAGCGTCGCGACCAGCAACACCAAGAAGAACAGGAGTCCCAACGCCGCCCGACGCCCCGTCGGGAAGGTCGACCGTTTCGTTCCCATGTGCTCGCTCCTCGTCTCGGTCCGTGTCGCCAGGGTCAAGTGCTGGGTGGGTCGGATGCCGCGCATCAGCCGTGCTCGATCACCAGTTGCGCGAGTCGCAGCGCGTCGCGGCGGGCCTGTACGCCGCCCGCGTCGTGCTGCACCCGGATCTCGAAGCGCAGGCTCCCGGCTCTCACGAGCAACCGGGTGCCGTCGGGGCGTGGTGCGGTCAGATAGGCCTGATCACCGATCCCCGCGACGGGCTCGGCGTACTGGCCTTGCGACAGCCCCGACTGGGTGAACGCCACCGCCAGCTCGCGGTTGAACGTGGCGTTCGGCGCCAGCGCGCCGTCGGCGGGATGGAAGCTGCAGCTCGCCGCGTCACGATCGACCTGGATGCCGAGCACGTCGGCGACCTGCGCCGCGGTGATCGGGCACCCGATCGTGCCGCTCGCCGGTTGTCGCACACCTTGCACGACCCGCGCGTCGGCGTCGCCGCTGCCGCTGCATGCAGCAAGGACGGTGACCGTGGCGAGCGCGAGCGCGAGCGCGACAGCAGACCGTCGTGGCCGAACCAGGTCGCTCGTCACGTCAAACGATCGCTCGCCCATCGCACCCCTCTGCGCTGGCACCCAAATGTACCTTTCGTGTGTTTTGCGTCAACCCCTTAGGTGTGCCACCGGGTGTGCCATCGCCGCGGCCGGACGCGCTCGTGCGGCAGACGGGTGCGGCAGTTGGGCGTCGAGCGGCGGTCGCCGCGCCGCGCCATGACGTCGGGAACTGCCGTGGTGAGGTGGTGGGCGCGGCGACCTCGGCCTGCGCCGACCCGTCAGGCCAGACGCTCGGCGAGATCGCGGGCGAAGTACGTGAGGATGAGGTCGGCGCCAGCCCGCTTGATGGCCCCGATCTGCTCGGCCGCGACGGCCGGGCCGTCGATCCAGCCACGCTCGGCTGCCGCCATCACCATGGCGTACTCACCCGAGACGTGGTAGGCGGCCAGCGGCGCGTCGACCTCGGCGCGGGCCCTGGTGAGGATGTCGAGGTACGGCAGCGCCGGCTTCACCATCACCATGTCGGCGCCCTCTTCGAGATCCGCACGGATCTCCTCGAGCGCCTCACGGGCGTTGGCCGGATCCTGTTGATACGCCCGGCGATCACCGCCTCCCGCGATCTCGACGTCGACCGCGTCGCGGAACGGGCCGTACAAGGCCGAGGCGTACTTGGCGGCGTACGCGAGGATCGGGACCTCGAGGTAGCCGGCCTGGTCGAGCGCGGCCCTGATGGCGGCGACCTGCCCGTCCATCATCCCCGAGGGGGCCACGACGTCGACGCCCGCGTCGGCCTGCACCACGGCCACTTCGCCATACCGCTCGAGGGTGGCGTCGTTGTCGACCTCGCCCGACGGGGCGACGATCCCGCAATGACCGTGGTCGGTGTACTCGTCGAGACAGAGGTCGGCGAACACGACCATGTCGTCGCCCAGGTCGTCGCGCAGCTCCCGGAGCGCCACTTGCACGATGCCGGCGGGGTCGCTCGCGCCGGACCCGACCGCGTCCTTGCGCTCGGGGACGCCGAACAGGATCACGCCCGAGATCCCGAGGTTGTGCAGCTCGGCGACTTCCTTGCGCAGCGATGCAACCGTGTGCTGGACCACACCGGGCAACGAGGCGACCGGCTGTGGCTCGTCGATCCCTTCGCGCACGAAGAGGGGCGCGATCAGGTCGTCGACCCCGAGGCGCGACTCCGCGACGAGGCGGCGCAGGGCTGCGGTGCGGCGCAGCCGGCGGAGTCGGCGCTGCGGGAACGGCATCGCCCCAGCGTACGTCGCGCCACGGCGAGCCAGCGCGGCCAGACGGTCGGACGTGGCGGTGCGTTGCTACACGGGCGGACCGACCGAGGCGTCCCGTGTGAGCGCGCCCACCAGCGCATCGACCAGGCCGTCGATGGTGTGGGGCTCGGCGACCGCGTCGACCTGGAGCCCCGCGTCTCGGGCGGTCGCCGCCGTGATCGGGCCGATGGCGACGACGACGGGCGACACCTGTGCGCTCGCCCCGCGGGTGCCAGCGACGGTCAAGTAGTTGGTGACCGTCGACGACGACGTGAAGCACACCGCGTCGGCGGTCGACGCCGCGGCGAGCGCACTGGGGTCGGGGCGACCCGGGACCGTCCGGTACGCGTCGACCACGTGGACGTCCCACCCTCGCGCCCGCAACCCGTCGGGCAGCACGTCGCGAGCCACCGCTGCCCGGGGGAGCAGGATCCGACCGCCGGCTGCGGGCGCCGGAGGGAACACCGCGAGGAGGCCTTCAGCTACGAACCGGTCGGGAACCAGGTCGGGCAGCACGCGGTACCGGGCGAGGGCCGCCGCCGTTTCGGACCCGATCGCGGCCACTTGCACGCCGCCGAGGAGGCGCGCGTCGGGGATCTCTTCGAACGTCCGGTGCACGCCGTTGGCCGACGTGAACACGACCCAGTCGAACCGGGCGGGCCCGGCGCCGGGCGCCAACTGCGCCACCGCCGAGCGCAGCGCCGCTCCCCCGTCGTCGGGGGGACCGATCTCGATGGCGGGCACTTCGATCACGTCGGCGCCGAGCTCCCGCAACCGCGCCGACAGCACGCTGGCCTGGGCGCGGGAGCGAGTGACCACGACCCGGCGACCGAACAGCGGGCGCGAGGTGAACCAGTCGAGGTCGATCGCCGCGACTTCACCCACGACGATGACCGACGGCGACTCGAGATCGTGTTCGGCGAGCGTGGCGAGGGTGGCACGGACGGTGTGCTGCTCGGGCCGGGTCCCCCAGCGCACGGCGGCCGCCGGTGTGTCGGGGGGACGGCCCGCGGCCAACAGGCGCTCTGCGATCCGGGGCCAGCGGCCGACCCCCATCAGGATCACGATCGTGCCGCCGACCCGCGACACCGCCTCCCAGTCGACCGACCCCTCCGGCCCCGCTCGGCTGGGATCTTCGTGGCCCGTCACCACCGTGAAGGAGGTGGAGGAATGCCGCCGGGTCACCGGGATGCCGGCGTACGCCGGTGCCGCGATGGCCGACGTGATGCCAGGCACGATCTCGAACGCCACGCCGGCGGCCGCCAGCGCGGCGGCTTCCTCCGCGCCCCGGGCGAACACGAAGGGATCGCCCCCCTTGAGCCGTACGACCTGCTGTCCGGCTCTGCCTCGGTGGACCAGCAGCTCGTTGATGGCCTCTTGCGCCATGGTGACCCGGCCCGGCGCCTTGCCGACACCGATCCGCTCCGCGTGCGCGGGCGCGAGGTCGAGCAGCCCGGCGATCGACAGCCGGTCGTAGACCACCACGTCGGCGCTGGCCAGGACCTCCGCACCGCGCACGGTGAGGAGCCCAGGGTCGCCGGGGCCCGCGCCCACGAGGTAGACGGTCACCGCGCCAGCGTACGGCCCCGCGAGATCTGGCCTCGCGTGCGAATCCGCCCGTCCAGCCCATCCGGAACCGGTGGTGCCAAGGCTGGGCCCACGGGGGATGCGGTCCACGGGGGATGCGGTCCACGGCGATCGCCCGCGACGCGCGTCCTACCGGAGCCGGGCCTCGAGCCCGTCGAGGCCGGCGAGGCCGCCACTACGCTCGACGCGATGCCCGACGCTCCGCCGGATCCGTCTGCGCCTGGCCCTGGTTGGGGCCACTTCCTGAGCGCCAACCAACGCCGAGCGCTCGACCAGGCCCTGCAGCAGGAGCTCGATGCCCGCCGCGCCGGCGATGGTCCGCAACTCGACTTCGACGCGGATGCCGGCCGCCTGACGGTGACCAGCAACGGCCCCGAGGCCGACGTGGTCGATTTGGCCGACTTGGCACGGGCGGTCGCCGAGCACGGCGAGGGCCCGCTCGACGTCGACGAGATCGTCGAGGCCTGGTTCGCCGCCGTCCTCGACGCGCCGGCAGCCGCCGACGCGCTGCTCGACCGACCCGACGACGCCCGCGCCGCGCTGCGCGTCCGCATCATCCGCGACGACGACCTCGCCGGCGCACCCGCCCTCGTCCGCACCGACGCGTTCCCCGGCCTCAGCGCGGTCCTGTTACTCGAGCTCGACGCTTCGCTCGCGACCGTCCCGGCGGCCCGGGTGGCCGAGCTGGGTCCGGTCGACGACTTGTTCGCCCGCGCGCTGGCCAACGTCGCCGCCCTCGACGAGCCCGACGTCGGCCGCGCCGAGTTCGACGCCGAGCTCTCGGTCGTGACGGTCACCTCGGACTCGCCGTTCGCCTCGTGCCATGCCCTGTGGCCTGACCGCTTCGCACCCGTCGGCGCCGACGGGGCGCTGCTGGCCGTCCCGACCGAGAACCTGGTGCTGATCCACCCGCTGCACGACGCGTCGGCCAACCGGGCTGTCGGCACGATGGCGCTCGAAGCGCGCCACCACCACGAGCTCGGTCCGGCGTCGCTCAGCCCCGACCTGTTCTGGTGGCGGCCCGGCGAGGTGGAACACGTCCCCACCAGCTTCGACGGGGTCACGGTCCACGTCACCCCGTCCGAGGCCCTCCTCGACGTCCTCGCCCAACTCGCCCCCGAACCTTCCGAACCCCCCGAACCCCCCGAACCCCCCGAACCCCCGAACCCCCCCGAGGTGTGAGCACTTGACCACCGTGGAGGTGGCCAAGTGCTCACAGCAGGGTCGATGGGGACACGATCAGGGGAGGAGGGCCGCGGCGCCCGTCTCGTCGCGCAGGCGGCGGGCGAGTCGGTGACCGAGCTCGGCGGGCGTCTCGCCGCTGCCGAGGTCGGCGACGTCACGTAGCACCACGTGGCCGTCGAGCGACGCGATCAGGGCGTCGAGCCGTAGCGAACCATTGGCCCCTCCGACGGCGTGCGCGCCGGCAGGGAGGTTGCAGTCGCCGCCGAGCTCGGCCAGGAACCCTCGCTCGGCGTCGACGCGCCGTCGCGAGCCCGCGTGTTCGATCGCTGCGAGGAGCGTGCGGGTCGCGTCGTCGTCCTCGCGACACTCGACAGCCAGCGCGCCTTGCGCCACTTGCGGCAACAGCAGGCGCGGGTCGAGCACCTCGGTGAGGTGTTCGTCGAGGCCCAGGCGCTCGAACGCCACGGCGGCCACGACGATGGCGTCGAAGTCGGCTGCCTTGGCCAACCGGGTGGCCATGTTGCCCCGCAGCTCGCCGAACGTGAGGTCGGGCCGAAGGTGCGCCAGCTGGGCCCGACGGCGGACCGATCCCGTGCCGATACGTGCGCCAGACGGGAGCGCGTCGAGTGTGCTGCCGACCAGCGCGTCGCGGGCGTCGCCGCGTTCGGGGACTGCGGCCAGCACCAACCCGTCGACGGCGATCGACGGGAGGTCCTTGCCGGAGTGGACGGCCAGATCGGCACGGCCGTCCAACACCGCGGCCTGGACTTCCTTGGCAAACACCCCTTTGCCGCCCAGCTCCCAGATCGGGACGTCGAGCCGGCGGTCGCCGGTGGTCTGCACGGGCACGAGCTCCACCGAGAGCCCGGGGTGCGCGGTCGCCAACAGGGAGCCCACGTGGTCGGCCTGCCAGCGGGCCAGCTCGCTCCCCCGGGTCGCGATGCGAACGGCGCCCGCGGCGGCGGAAGTGATCAACGGGCGTTCGGGGGTGCGGCGATCGGCGGGACGGACCCGGGCGGTATCTCCTCACCCAGCTCCGACAGAGGCGTGGACCCGAGCGGGGCGGGCCCGTCGCCTTCCTCCCGCAACCCGAACACGTCGCGCAATGCGTCGGCAAGCCGTTCGCCACGGGCCGACCCGGCCGTGTCCTTCAACGCCACGGTGGGTTGATGGAGGAGCTTCGCGACGATGCCACGGGTGAGCGCCTCGACCGATTCGCGCTGGCGGGGATCCAACCCTTCGAGCCGCGCGGCATACCGCTCGAGCTCCGACCGACGGATCCATTCGGCGCCTTCGTGGAGCTTGGCGATCAGCGGCGACACCGTACGGGCCGAGGTCGAGCTGCGGTAGCGCTCCAGTTCCTCCTCGATGATCGACTGAACGTCGACCACCTCGCGGCGGCGGGCGCGCATCCCGGCTTCGGCGAACCGCCGCAGGTCATCCATGTCGAGCAACGTGACGCCAGCGAGGTCGCCGATGGCGCGGTCGACGTCGCGCGGCACGGCGATGTCGACGATCAACAGCGGCCGGTCGTCGCGCTCCTGCACGAGCGGGGCGAACTCGGCGTGGTCGACGATCAACTCGGTGGCGCCGGTCGAGGTGAGCAGCACGTCGACGTTTCGCACGGCATCGGGGATGGCGTCGAGCCCGACGGCCCGCCCACCGACCCGTTCGGCGAGGGCGTCGGCCCGCGCCCGGGTGCGGTTGGCCACCAGCACCTCTCGGACGCCGGAGCGGGCGAGCGTGACGGCCATGCCTTCGCCCATCTCGCCGGCGCCCACCACCAGCACCGACCGACCTTCGAGGGTGCCGAGCCGCTCGGCCGCCATGGCCACCGCGGCTTGCGACGCCGATGCGATGTGGCGTCCGATGCTGGTCTCGGTGCGGGCCCGCTTGCCGGTCTCGACCGCATGCCGGAACAACATGTTGAGGACGGGCCCTGCCGCGGACTCGTCCTGCGCGAGCTCCCAGGCGTCTTTGGTCTGACCGAGGATCTCGTGCTCGCCCACCACCACCGAATCGAGCCCGCACACCACCGAGAACAGATGCCGCACCGCGCCTTCGTCGTAGTGGACATACAGGTGGTCGCTGAACTCCTCCGGGGCGACATCGGCCATCTGCGCGAGGAAGTCGCGGATGTCGGAGTACGCACCGTGGAACTTCTCGGCGACGGCATAGACCTCTGTGCGGTTGCACGTGGAGAGCACAACGGTCTCGGCGACGTGATCGGTGCCGCGCACCATCGCCAGTGCCTTGGGCAACTGGGGCTCACCGATCGCCATGCGCTCGAACTGATCGAGCGGCATGGTGCGGTGGTTCAAGCCGATGACGACGACAGACACGCGTCGAGCAACTCCTTGGCGTCAGCGGTCCGACCCTGGCGGACCAGATCAAGGATTCCCGAATCGAGCGCTCGTTGCCAACCTCGGGGGTCCGACGACGCGCCGCGCGCCTGGCGTTCACGCCGGACTCGGCCCAACAAGGTCGTCAACGTCTCGTACTCCGGCCCATACGTCTGCTCGGCCTGGCGCCGCAGCCACTTGCTCAACGCCGGGCTCGTGCCGCCGGTCGAGAACGTGACCAGCAGGTCGCCTCGCCGCAGCCGCGACGGCAAGATCGCCGTGCAGCTCGCCGTGTCGTCGGCGGCGTTGACGAACACGTGGCGAACATCGGCAGCCGCCCGCACCGCCGCGTTCACGGCCGGGTCGCCGGTCGCGGCAACGACGTACCAGACCCCGTCGAGGTCGGCGTCTGCATAGGGGCGCGAGGCAAGCTCGACTTCCCCCGCGGCAGCCCGTTCGGCGATGGCGGGAACGGCCCGAGGAGCGACCACGACGACCTCGGCACCCGCGTCGAGCAGGCCGTCGACCTTGTCGACCGCGACGCTTCCGGCGCCGACGACCAGGCACCGGCGACCACGAAGGTCGAGGTTCACCGGATACCAGGACGTGCCCATGTCAGGCGTTCGGCGCCAGCTCGCCCCTGCCCACGCCGGGTGACGCCCCGTCGAGCAGGGGCGGTCCGCCCTGGCGGCGCTGCTGGTAGAAGCTGAGGACCTGCAGCTCGAGGGCCAAGTCGACTTTTCGCAAGCTGACATCGGCGGGCACCGACAGCACGACGGGGGCGAAGTTCAAGATGGCCTGCACGCCGGCGTCGACCAGCATGTTCGTGACGTCCTGTGCCGCATTCGGGGGTGTGGCCACGATGCCGATCGCGACGTCCAGCCGCTCCACCAGGTCGGGGAGCTCGGCAACGCCGCTCACTTCGATCCCGTGCACACGGCTGCCTGCCTTCGCCGGGTCGGCGTCCACCAACGCCACCACAGGGAAGCCGCGCTGGGCGAAACCGCGAAAGTCGGCGAGCGCGCGGCCGAGGTTTCCGACGCCCACGATGACAACCGGCCAGTCCTTGGTGAGGCCGAGCTCGCGGCTGATGTGGAAGATCAGCGGCTCGACGTCGTAGCCGACACCGCGGGTGCCATAGCTACCGAGGTACGAAAGGTCCTTGCGGACTTTGGCGGCATTCACGCCCGCCAAGTCAGCGAGCTGCTCCGACGACACGGTGGCGGATCCGGCGTCTTGCAGGTCGGCGAGGCTGCGCAGGTACACCGGCAAGCGGGAGACGGTGGCCTCTGGAATCCGGCGCGGGGGGCGGTTCGCCATGGTGCTCTGAACATACCCCGCTCGTTCGTTTGTTCACAAAGGACGGTTCTCAGTCCAACGCCGACCGCAGGACCTTTCCGCTCAGTCCCTTCGGCAGCTCGGTCACGAACATGACCTTCTCCGGGCACTTGTAGCGCGCCAAGTGCTGGCCGCACCACGCGATCAGGTCGTCTTCCTCGAGGGCGACACCCGGCGCGCCCACCACGTAGGCCTTGACGGACTCGCCGGAATAGGGATGCGGCACGCCGACCACTGCGCACGCGTCGACGCCAGGATGGGCGATGAGGACGTCCTCGACCTCGCCGGGGTACACGTTGAACCCCGACACGATGATGAGGTCCTTCATCCGGTCGACGAGCGTGAGGTGCCCGTCGTCGGACACGACCGCGAGGTCGCCGGTGCGCAGCCACCCGTCGTCGGTGAGCACTGCGGCGGTGGCCTCGGGGTCGTCCCAGTAACCCTGGAAGACGTTGGGTCCGCGGACCCACAGCTCGCCGGGATCGTCGATCAGGGCGTCGTCGCCGCCGGCGTCGACCAGGCGGACCTCGACACCGGGCAACGGCACGCCGATCGACCCGTAGCGGGGTTGGTCACCCACCGACGTCGTGACCACCGGCGCGGCCTCGGTCAGGCCATAGCCCTCGTGGACCACGACGCCGAACCGGGCTTCGACGGCCTCTGCCACGGCGGCCGGAAGCTTGTCGGACCCGCTGAGCGCGAGCCGCACCGATGCCAGCGCGTCGGGCGACGCGTCGGGCAGGTTGGCCCAGGCCGCCCACATCGCGGGTGCGCCGGGGATGATCGTGACCCCGTGCCGCCCGACGGTCTCGAGCGCCGAGCTGGGATCGAAGCGCTCCACCAGCACGACCGATCCGCCGTTGGCGAGCGCCGCGCCGATGCCGACCGTGAGGCCGAAGATGTGGAACAGCGGCAACACGACGAGCACGACTTCGTCGGCTCGGATCGCCCTGCTCGGCTCGGCGTTCAACTGGGCGATGTTCGACAGCAGGTTGCGGTGGCTCAACATGGCGGCCTTGGGCCGACCGGCCGTGCCACTGGTGAACACCAGCGCGGCGAGGTCGCCGGGCTCGCGATCGACGATCGGTGCCGGCCCGGCCGCGAGCAGCTGCTCCAAGTCGACCGCGTCGGCGAGCCCGTGGCCGGCAGCCGCCACCACCGCCTCCAACTCCGGCAGAGCGGCGCGGTCGAGGCCGCTGACCCCGTGACGACCAGAGGGGCCGGCGATCACGGCCTTGGCACCGACCACGGTCAGCTCGTGCTGCAGTTCGGGCGCGGGGCTGGTGGGGTTGAGGGGCACCGCGATCGCGCCGATGCCGACCACCGCCAGGTACGACACCACGAAGTACCAGTTGTTGGCACAGCAGATGGCGACCCGGTCGCCGGGCTGGATCCCGAGCCCGACCAGCCCGCCACGCAGTCGCTCGGTCTGGTCACGCAGCTGGCCGTAGGAGGTGACATCGGCGCGGCTCACCAGCGCCGGCGATTCGGCGGGGTGCGACTCGATGATCGATGCGAGGTTCACGTCGACTCCCTGGCTGCCTCGGCGAGGGTCGCAGGCGGCTCGATGGTAGAGCGCCGAGGCCGCGCCGCTCCCCGAGGCCAGGTCCTCAACGGGCGAGGAACACGAACTGGATGAACGCTGCGCCGAAGATCAACAGCAGCAGGCCGACCAACACGATGGTGGTTCCGGGTCGCACCGCCCCATTGGAGAGCGCGCCAAGAGTGACGCGCAAACCAGGCTCATGGCATCGGCGGCGTCGCTCGCCCACCGCGGTCGCACGCGCCGGCCTCCCCTACCATCGACCCATGCCGAACCTGCGGGAGTCGCCCGACCCAGCGGACCCGCCCGCGCCCGACGCCCCGGCCACACCCGAGGAGCTCGACGCACTCGACCGGCAGATCGACGAATGGCTGCAAGACCTGCGCGAGGACAACCCGGTCATCGACGTGGTGGAGCGCGGCGATCCGGGTGAGCACCGGTGGTACGCCCGCCTCATCGGCGACGAGCGGGGACCGTTCACCATCTGGTTGACGCTCCGCCAACGATCGCTGCACCACGAGACGTACGTCATGCCGGCGCCCATCGAGCGGCACGGCGAGCTGTACGAGCACTTGCTCCGGCGCAACGCGCGGCTGCAGGCGATGGCCTTCGCGATCGGGCCGGAGGACGCGATCTACCTCGTCGGCCAAGTGCCGTTCGACGAGGTCGACGAGGCGCGCCTCGATCAGCTGATCGGGTCGGTGTGGGCTTACGTCGAGCAGTTCTTCGGCCCTGCCATGCGGATCGGCTACGGCTCGGTGTTCCGCGGTCGACGGTCGTAGCCGACCGGGCTTCAGCCGGCCCACCGCAGCCGGGTTGTACTTTTCAATGATTTCCATTGCTTTTCTATCACTCTCTGTTGTACCTTGAGCACGCCGGGTCGCTGCCCATCGGGGAAGGGGCAGCGGCCCGGCAATCCCGCTCCTGGGCACCGGAGCGTGCCCCCGGTGCACGGTCAGGCGCCTGGAACGGAAGGCCGGCGCACCGGCGATCAGTAGGGTGGCGCCCATGACGCGGCTGCTGATCGTGGGTGGCGGGAGGATGGGCGAAGCCCTCCTCGGTGGACTGATCCAGGCCGGCTGGGCTCCAGCCGAGCAACTCGCCGTCTCCGAGACCGACCCGCACCGCCGCGAGGCGCTCGCCGACCGGTTCCCCGGCCTCGCCACCAGTGCAGAACCCGTCGCTGCCGACGGCGTGGTGATCGCCGTGAAGCCGCAGCACGTCGCAGGCGTCGCCGACCAGCTCAGCGGCCTCGGCGCCACGACACCCAAGCGGGTGTTGTCGATCGCCGCCGGCATCACGCTCACCGTGCTCGAATCGCACCTGCCCGCGGGTACCGCCGTCGTTCGCGCCGTGCCGAACACGCCCTCGCTCGTCGGGGCTGGCGCAGCCGGCATCAGCGCGGGGACCACGGCCAGCGTCGACGACCTCGCGTGGGCGACCGGGATCCTCGAAGCCGTCGGCACCGTGATCGAAGTGCCCGAGCCGCAGCTCGACGCAGTGACCGGGCTGTCCGGCTCGGGTCCCGCTTACGTGTTCCTGGTGGCCGAGGCGCTGATCGAAGCGGGCGTGCTCGTGGGCCTCAGCCGGACCACCGCGATCGACCTGACGATCCAGCTGCTGCTCGGCTCGGCACGCCTGCTCAGCGAAGTGGGCGATGCCCCCGCAGAGCTGCGCGCCGCGGTCACTTCACCGGGCGGCACCACCGCAGCGGGTCTGCGCGAGCTCGAGCGCGCCGGCGTGCGAGCCGCCTTCCTCGACGCCGTGGCCGCCGCAACTGCTCGATCGCGCGAGCTCGGCTGACCGGCACCGGGAGCGACGCAGCGCCGAGCGCGGTCGGTCAGCCGCCACACTCCACGAGGCTGCGCGAGGCCACGTCGGCGTACACCCGACGCAGGCGCGCCGCGGTGAGGGACCACGTGTAGTTCGCGGCGCGGGCCGAGGCGGCCTCCCCCATACGAGCGGCCAGGTCGGGCGACGCCAGCAATGCGTCGACCGCCGCCGCGAAGCGCGCCGGATCGCGGTCGTCGATCAGCAACCCCGTGCGCCCGTCCTCGATGATCGTGGTGAGCCCACCCACGGCCGCAGCCACCACCGGCACGCCACAGGCGGCCGCCTCGAGTGCGACGAGCCCGAACGACTCCGAGCGGCTCGGCACCAGCACGACATCGGCCGCGCGGTAGAAGGTGGACAACAAGTGGTGAGGCTGCGGCGCGACGAACCGGACACGGTCCGCGACCCCGAGCCCGTCGGCCAGCGCGTGGCAGCGGGCGTACTCGGCCTCGCCGCGCTCGCCGCTCGGGCCGCCCACCGCCACCAGCACTGCGTCGGGGCGGGCCAGCTGCGCCAAGGCCGCGATCGCGACGTCGAGCCCCTTCAGCGGCTGCACGCGGCCCACGAACAACAGGACCGGGTGGTTGCCGAGGCCGAGCGCGGCGCGGGCCCCTGCCGCCTCGCCGGGTGAGAAGAAGGCGTGCACCACGCCTGGCGGGACGATCTCGATGCGCCCCGGCGGCGCGCCGTACAAGGTCACGAGCTCGTCGGCCTCCGCGTCGGACGACGCGGTGATCGCGTCGGAACAGGCGATCACCATCGACTCCGCCTCCACCCGACGTTCCGGCTCCGGGTCGCCGGTGTCGGCCTTCACCCGGGCCAGCGTGTGGAAGGTGGCGACCAGCGGCAGGTCGAGGGCGTGCTTGATCTGATGGCCGGCCACGCCCGAGAGCCAGTAGTTGGCATGGACGGCTTCAACCGGGTTCGTGCGGATGCGGGCCAGCGCTCGCTCGGTGAACTCGTCGACGACCTCGGCCAGCAGCTCCTTCGGCAGTGACGGGTCGCCCGCCGGCACGTGGATCACCCGAAAGCCCGGCTCGACGAACACTTCGTCGGGCAGGTCGTCACGCCACCGCCGGACGTAGACGTCGGAGTCGACACCCGCCTGGGCCAGCGACGACACCAGCTCGCGGACGTACACGTTCATGCCGCCCGAATCCCCGACGCCCGGCTGCACCAACGGCGACGTGTGCAGCGACAGGACCGCCAACCTGCGCACGGTGCTCAGCCCGCCTTGCCGCCAGTGGCGTCGGCTTTGGCGCCCGGGGCTTCGACTCGCTCGCGCCGGAACGACTCGTAGATCTGCAGCAGGGTGCGCTTCTGCTCCTCGGTGAGGAGCGGGTCACGCCGGATCTCGGCCGGCACGTCGGACTCGCCCTGGCGCTCGTCGAGGATGCCAGCCCGCACGTACAGGCTCTCGGAGCTGATCTCGAGCGCGCTGGCGATCTGGCGCAGGATCTCCGCCGACGGCTTGCGGAGACCGCGCTCGATCTGGCTGAGGTACGGGTTGGAGATGCCGGCCATCTCCGACAGCTTCCGCAATGACAAGTGGCCGGTGCGACGCTGCTCGCGGATGAACTCGCCGAGGTTCTGCCACCTCTGCTCGATCTCGTCCTTCATGGGCACGCCGCTCATCGGCGACCACCGATCGTGGCCATCACCCCCACGAGGGTAGGGCAGCCGTCTCGCGAAACGACAACCGGCGCGAGCACTTCGCGCACCGCCGCGAACTCCGGCGACCCGCGATCGACAGGGGCGGACGCCCTCAGCGTCGGTTGGCCAAGTACTTCTTGTAGTTCTCGGCCGCCTGCTGGAGCTCGGGGTTGGCATCGAGCACCGGCTGCATCCTCTTCCACGCCGCTTCGGCCTTCGCGGGCCGGTACTCGGTGGGCCAGTAGCCCTCGTGCGGCCGGTAGTCCTTGAGGATCCGGCGGGCCACGGTGGCCTTGTGCACCTCGTCGACGCCGTCGGCGATGCCCATGGTGGGCGCAGCGGCGTACATCGCCTGCAACGGGGTGAGATCGGTGGTGCCCAGCGATCCGAGGATGTGCAGCGCGTTGAACGACACGTCGCGCAGCACGTTGGCCATCGTGAACTTCACCGCCGCGATGTCGGTGCGGGCTTCTTGGGTGGAGGTCTGGTCGATCTTCCAGGCCGTCTCCAAGACGAACAGGCGCAGCATGCGGATCTGGGCGTAGGAGTCAGCGATCTTCTCTTGCACCATCTGGTGCTCGCCGATGATCTTGCCGTGCGACTCGCGCGACAGCGCCCGCTCGCACATCATGTCGAAGGCCAGCTTGCACTGGGCGATGGTGCGCATGGCGTGGTGGATGCGGCCACCGCCGAGGCGACGTTGCGCCAGCACCTTGGCGCCGTCCTCGGGGCCGAGCAGGTGGTCGGCCGGCACGCGCACGTCGCGGTAGATGATGTGGTTGTGGTTGCGGGGCTCGGGCTGGATCTCCACGCCGGGCGTCTGGCGAGGCACCACGAACATGCCGTTGGTGCACATCACGAACAAGATGTCGGCCACCCGGCCGGCGCTGGTGAACCACTTCTCGCCGTTGATCACCCACTCGTCGCCGTCGCGCACGGCGTGGGTCTTGAACAGGTTCGGGTCAGATCCGCCCTGCGGCTCGGTCATCGAGTACGCCGAGAACATCTCCTGGTTCAGGAGCGGCTCGAGCCAGCGCTTCTTCTGCTCGTCCGTGCCGTAGGCCGCGAGCATCTCCATGTTCCCCGTGTCCGGCGCGGCCGCGCCGAACATCTGAGGGGCCGACGGGTAGCGGCCGATGACCTCGTTGAGGAGGCCGAGCTTGAGCTGGCCGAACCCGGGGCCCCCGAGCTCCTCGTCGAGGAAGATGGCCCACAACCCCTGGTCCTTCACTTCCTGCTGGAGGCTGCGCACGTATGCCTTGACGGCAGGGTCGGGCGACCGGATGGCGTACGGGAACACGTACTCGAGCGGCTCGACCTTCTCCTGGCAGAACTGCTCGACCCAGTCGAGCTTCGCCTGGAATTCCGGATCCGTGGAGAAATCCCACGCCATTGGTACGTCCCCCTGCACGTCGGCTGCGTCGCGGCCCGATCATGGGGCGAGATTGACCTGGCGGTCAAGGCGCGCCCCCGCCGGGCGAACCCCGCCACCTGCGCGCCCCGAGCCGCAGGACGTTCAGTGGTGGTGCTGCAAGAAGATGCCGATCGCGAACGTGTACACGGGCGCCAGCACGAGCAGCGAGTCGAGCCGGCGCAGCGCCGGGGCGCTCGAGTGACTCGAAGGGAGGATGGCCGAAGCGGCGACTTGGCCGAGCGGGCACGTGAGCGCGGCCAGCGCCGCGAACTCCCACGTCGGCGCGCCCCGGAACGGTGGGACGTGGAGCACCACGACGACCATGGTCGCCGCCGCGATGGCGAGCCACCCCGCCAGCGGCCCTTCGTACGCGTTCGGCGAGCCGGTGCCGACGAGGAAGTCGCCCGCGTCGTACGCCAGCGTGAACGCCAGCAGCACCGCGCACGCGCCGAGGTCGTCGTAGCGGAGGTTGGTCGCGACGCATGCGCCGACCAGCCCGACGGGGACCGCCGCCAGCAGCGTGTGGCCCGCGTCGGTGTACACCGACGAGTGGCGCCGGGCATTCATCTGGGCCACAGCGAGCGCCGCCAGCACCGCCACGAGCACCGCGGCCCCGACCCAGCGGAGGTCGACCGCGCCGGCAACCACCATCAGCGCCGCGGCGCCGGCGGCCACCCACGGGTCGGCCTCGACGTTGCGCGGCTCCCACGCCCTCGCGACCTGGTGCGCGGCGAGGGCCCCCACCACGGCGAAGACCACGGTCACGGCCGGCAGGCCGATCGCGAGCGCCACGCCCACGACCACGAGCCACAGCAGACCCATCCGCACCCGAGGGCCGTCGATGTCGTGCACGGCGCCGTAGCGCGCCTGCCAATGCCCAGGGAGCCTCGGCTCACGGACCACGCGCGCCCGGTTCCACCAGCGCGCCGCTTCCTCTTGCTCGACTTGGCGCCACAACGGGGTGCGCCCCGCCGGGGCGGCGGCCGCGACTTCCGCGACTTGGGAACGGGTGGCCGGCCGGGAGCGCAATGCCGGCTTCTGCGCGTCGAACGTGCGGTAACGAGTTGCTTGACCGTCGGGGCCCACGGGACCGCGACGCGAAGCGGTGCGCGGCCGGGCGGCCGGCGCAGGTTGGGCTGCCGGTCGCGGCGCAGCGGCGGAGCCTTCGGGTGGCTGGCGGACCGGTGCCCGCGGAGCGCGCGGTGGCTGGCGCGTCACGCGGGTGCGGCGAGGTGGGCGTTGGCCGCGCTGCGGCTCGTCAGCCATCAGCCGAGCCCGCCCGACACGGGCGGCAGCACCGCGACCTCGTCGCCGTCGGTGACCGGCGCGTCGCCCGGCACTTCTTCGCCGTTGCGCCAGACCTTCGACGTGACCAGGACCGCAGCGAAGGGTCGCCCGTAACGAGCCTCGGCCGCGTCGAGCACTTCACGGACGGTGGCTCCAGGAATGACGTCGCGGCCGGTGCCGGCCGCTTCACGGGCAGCGGCGAACAACCGCAACACAGCCATGACCTGCTCAAGGGTACAAACCATGCCCCTCCCACGCCCATCGGGCGCCTCCCCGACCTCGGCTGGTCAGCACATCGGGCGCCCCCCACCTCGGGTGGTGAGCAGCAGGTCGCGTAGAGCGCGGGGCCCGGGGACCCAGCGCGGCGTGGTCGCATCGAGCGCGGGCCCGAGCGGCATTCCGACGTGTCGCACCCGACGGGTACCGTGCACACCCATGTCCGGCGAGCCGACCACGCGCGTGCTGTTGATCCGCCACGGCCAGTCCGAGTGGAACGCCGACGGGCGTTGGCAGGGCCAGGCCGACATCGAGCTCAGCGACCTGGGTCGCGCACAGGCCGCCGCAGCCGCGGCGAGCCTCGGCGCCGTCGACCTGCTCGTCGCGTCGGATCTCGTGCGCGCCGCCACGACCGCAGAGATCCTGGCCGACGCGCTCGGGATCGGCCCGGTGTACCTCGACCCCGACTTGCGCGAGCGCCACGCCGGCGAGTGGCAGGGCCTCACCCGCGCCGAGATCGAAGCGCGCTGGCCGGGCTACCTCGTGCCGGAGGCGACGGCCACGAACGGGCCCTTGCGCGGCGAGCAGCGGCGTCCGCCGGGCTGGGAGAGCGACGAGGAGCTCGTCGCCCGCGCCGAACGGGCGTTGCATCGGGTGGCCGCGGCAGTGCCCGGCGGCGACGCCCTCGGGGTGACCCACGGCGGGTTGATCATGGCGCTCGAGCGGCGGCTCGGATCGCCGAGCCCCCGGTTGTCGAACCTCGATGCCCGTTGGGTGCTGGTGCGCGGAACCACCCTGGAGCTCGGCGAGCGCGTGCGCCTGCTCGAGTCAGGCTCGGTGACGGTCACGACCCCCGAGGGGATCTAGCGCGGCGACCAGCGACGTTCGCGGCGTGCCCACCAGCCCAGATCCGGTGTGACCATCACCAACGTGTGTGAACCGCGCCTTCGTGGCTCCCGCCGTCAGTGGGCGGCGCAACGCGCGGCGGTGGGGTCCACCGCCAACCGGGCGTCGTCGATCGCTGCGCCACAGTCCTCACAACGTCCGTAGCTGCCGTCGTCGAGGCGGGCCAGCGCTCGATCAACCGCCCGCAACGCTGTCTCGAGCTGGTCGATGTCCGGCCCTTCGGCCAGGCGGGCCCCGTCGCGCGCGGGCGTCGCTTCGAGCGCAGCACCCTGACCCAGACCGTCGACGGAGGTGACATCGGCCTCCGCGCGGGCCGCGGCGGCAGGCGACCCGGCGGGTTCCGACAGCGGCGACGGCGTCCACGACATGGGTCGCACCCTAATGGTGCGTCTGGCAAGTGGCGGGGCGGTCCCGGCGGCCCTCGGCACCGCTGGGCGACGTCCTCCTCCTCACCGCAGCCACGGCTGCGCCTTCGTCGTGCGTCCTGGCCAGCGGCACGGATGAATCGCCATGACCACCTCCTCACCCACCCGACACACCACCAGGGCGAGCGGGACGTGACCGATGTCCTGTGGACCCGGCGCCGGCTCCTGACGAATGATTCCATCGATAACGTAACCGTGTTACGTCAGGGGAGTCGGACCCATGCTCGCTCGCATCGGAAGCTTCGTCGTCCGCCGCCGGAGGCCGGTCCTCGTGGCCGCGCTGCTCGCGTTCCTCGTGGCCGGCGCCGTCGGCGGTGGCGCGGCGAAGCACTTGTCATCGGGCGGCTTCGACAACCCCGCCGCCGAAGCGACCAAGGCCTCGAACGCGCTCAAGGACCAGTTCCACCAAGGCTCGCCCAACCTGGTGGTGGTCGTGTCCGCGAAGACCGGGACGGTGGATTCCCCGTCCGTGGTCGCCGTCGGCAACCAGCTCAGCCAGCAGCTCGCGGCGACGACCGACGTCCGCGACGTCGCCTCGTACTGGAGCCTCGGGTCCGTGGCGCCGCTGCGGTCGAAGAACAACCGCAGTGCGCTGATCATCGCCCGCATCGCCGGCGCGCAGAACGAGGTCGTCGACCGGGCGGGCGAGATCCAGACCGACCTCGAAGGCCATCCCCCGGCAGGGGTCACCGTCCGCGTCGGTGGTTTCGGACCCACCTTCCACGAGGTGAACCACACCGTGGAGAAGGACCTTCAGAAGGCCGAGATGGTCGCCATCCCGATCACGATCGTGTTGCTCTTGCTGGTCTTCGGGTCGGGCATGGCATCGCTCATGCCCCTGGTCACCGGTGCGCTCTCGGTCATCGGCACGTTCTTGATCCTGCGAGTCCTGGCCGGGTTCACCGAAGTGTCGATCTTCTCGCTGAACATGACCACGTCGATGGGCTTCGGGCTCGGCATCGACTATTCGCTGTTCATCGTCACGAGGTTCCGCGAGGAGCTGGCCGCGGGGCACGCCCCCAACGACGCGGTCATCCGCACCGTCTGCACCGCCGGCCGCACGGTTGCGTTCAGCGCGCTGACCGTCGCCGCGTCACTGTCGGCTTTGCTGGTCTTCCCGCTGGCGTTCCTCCGGTCGTTCGCGTACGCGGGCGTCGCCGTGGCCGCGCTGGCCGGCGTGTGCGCCGTGGTCGTGCTCCCCGCCCTGTTGGCGGCGCTCGGTGCGCGCGTGAACGCGTTGCCGCTGTGGAAGCGCTCGCTGAAGCCGGCTGGCGAAGGGTTCTGGCATCGGGTGGCCACGGTGGTGATGCGACGGCCGATCCCGTTCGTGACCGCTGCGCTGGTGCTGTTGGTCGCGCTCGGCGCCCCGTTCCTCGGCCTCAAGCTCGGGTACCCCGACGACCGGGTGCTGCCGCCCAGCAGCCATGTGCGCCAAGTCAACGACATGATGCGCGAGCAGTTCTCCTCCAAGGACTTCGGCGCGACATCGGTGGTCTTGCCGGACCTCACCAAGCTCGGCAACGCCGCCGCGCGAGCCCAAGGCGTCGACCGCTACGCGACCGAGATCTCCAAGGTCTCGGGGGTCGGGCGGGTCGACGCGCCGACCGGCATCTACTTCGACGGCGACAAGCTCCCGGCGCCCGCCGCGGTGACCCAACGGTTCGAGGACCCCACGGGTGCGGGCACCTGGCTGTCGGTGGTGCCGACGCTCGAACCGCTGTCGACACGGGCGGTGACGATGGTGCAGGACATCCGCGACGTGCCGACGCCCGATGGCGTCCGTGCGCTGGTCGGCGGACAGTCCGCCGAGATGGCCGACACCAACGCGTCGGTGTTCGGGCGCCTGCCCCTCGCCCTCGGGATCATCGCCGTGGTCACGTTCGTGTTGCTGTTCTGGGCGTTCGGCTCGGTGCTCGTGCCCCTGAAGGCGCTGGTGATGAACGTCCTCAGCCTCTCGGCGACGTTCGGCGCGATGGTCTGGATCTTCCAAGAAGGCCACTGGTCGGGGTTCTTGAACTTCACACCCACCGGCACGCTGGCCGCCACCATGCCGATCCTGATGTTCTGCGTGGCCTTCGGCCTGTCGATGGACTACGAGGTGTTCCTGCTCAGCCGCATCAAGGAGGAGCACGACCGGGGCCAGCCCAACGAGCAGGCCATCGCCCACGGGTTGGAGCGCACCGGTCGCATCGTCACCGCTGCCGCCCTGTTGATGTCGATCGTGTTCCTCGCCATGGCCACCGGGCAGGTCAGCTTCATCAAGCTGTTCGGCATCGGGCTGACGCTGGCCGTGTTGATGGACGCCTTCGTGATCCGCGGCACGCTGGTGCCCGCCCTGATGCGCCTCGCCGGCAACGCCAACTGGTGGGCACCTGGCCCACTGCGGCGCTTGCACGACCGCTACGGGTTCTCTGAGCACATCGACCTCGACGCGGGAGCGCACTCCGAGACCGGTCGACCGTCCGGTGGCGCACCCGCCGACGGCCTCGCCTCGCCCACCCCGATCGCCACCGCACGTGAGACGACGCACAGCGACGACGACAAGGTGGGATCATCGATGTCGAGATGACCTCTGCAACGCGGGCCTCCACGACCGCTCGCCCGCCGGCAACGCGCACGCGGGCCCGGCGCGGCGAAGGGGAGCTGCTGCGCACCGAGATCCTGGAAGCGGCCGAGGAGCTGCTGATGGAGACCGGGTCAGAAGATGCGGTGTCCATCCGGGGCGTCGCCGAACGGGTTGGCGTCACACCGCCATCGATCTACCGCCACTTCGACGACAAGACCGCCCTGCTGGTCGAGGTCTGCCGGCTCGAGTTCGACCGGCTCGGAGAAGCGATCGACTCGGCTGATCCCGAGACCGACCCCGTCGCCGAGGTGTTCCGCCAAGGCCGGGCCTACGTCCACTTCGCGCTCGAACACCCCGAGCACTACCGGCTGATGCTGCTGAGCAGGCTGCCGTCAGACCGCGACGCCTTCGGCGATGTGTTCATGTCGGACCACTCCACGTTCCGCGGTTTCCTCGAAGCCGTCGAGGCGATGCTCGAGAGCGACGCCGTCCGGCCGGAGATCACGGCGATGGGCGCGTTCAACCTCACGCTGGCGTTGTGGAGCTCGGTGCACGGCCTGTCGGCGCTGATGATCGCCAAGCCGCAACTCGACTTCGGCGACGTGGACGAGGCCATCGACCGCCAGTTCGAGCTGGTGTTGCACGGCCTGGTGCGCGACCCGACGGGCAGGCGGCGCAAGTCCTGACGACGCGCGCGCCCGCCCCGCCGGTGGCCCACGCGCCCCGAGTCGCGAGCCCAGAGCCGCGAGGCGCGAGTCCCAGCCCCCAGCCCCAGCCCGAACTCCCCGACCAGCCGCGACCGCGCCGACCTATATTGGCCACATCCACGCGGGAGCCGACTTGGCCGCAAGGCCGGCGAGGCTGAGAGGGCGAGGGTGCCACCGAGGTGCCGGAGCCGACCGCCGAACCTGATCCGGGTCATGCCGGCGAAGGGAGTGCGAATGACTGACACGATCGACCCTGTTCGTGCCGCCAGCCGTCCGAACACCGCCGGCGCGCCCCGGCGGCGCGAGGTGTACGTGACGGGCAGTCGAGCTGACCTGCGGGTGCCGTTCACCGAGGTCGACCTCGACCCGTCGACCACCCCCGACGGGGTCGAGCCGAACGCGCCGGTCCGGCTCTACCGGACCGGGGGACCGGCGGGCGACGTGCACGCCGGTCTCGCGCCGATGCGCCGGGCGTGGGTGCTCGAGCGCGGCGATGTCGAGGAGTACGACGGTCGCGACGCGCAACCCCGCGACGATGGCCGCGCCGCGGTGCGATCCGGTCGGGCTGCCGAAGCGTTCCCTGGCGAACGTCCCAAGCCGCTGCGCGCCCGCGCGGGCGCCACCGTCACCCAGCTCCACTATGCGCGGCGTGGCGAGATCACCCCCGAGATGGAGTTCGTGGCGATCCGCGAAGGGCTCGAGCCGGCGTTCGTGCGCGACGAAGTGGCCCGTGGGCGGGCGATCATCCCGGCCAACGTCAACCACCCCGAGTCCGAGCCGATGATCATCGGCACGAAGTTCCTCACCAAGGTCAACGCCAACATCGGCAACTCGGCCGTCACCTCGTCGATCGAAGAGGAAGTCGACAAGCTGCGCTGGTCGACCCAGTGGGGCGCCGACACCGTGATGGACCTGTCGACGGGTCGCGACATCCACACCACGCGTGAGTGGATCATGCGCAACAGCCCGGTGCCGATCGGCACGGTCCCGATCTACCAGGCGCTCGAGAAAGTCGACGGCGCCGCCGAGGAGCTCACCTGGGAGATCTTCCGCGACACGATCGTGGAGCAGGCCGAACAGGGCGTCGACTACATGACCATCCACGCCGGGGTGCTGTTGCGCTACGTGCCGATGACCGCCAGGCGGGTGACCGGCATCGTGAGCCGCGGCGGGTCGATCCTGGCTGCGTGGTGCCTCGCCCACCACCGCGAGAACTTCCTGTACGAGCACTTCGAGGAGCTGTGCGAGATCTTCGCCGCATACGACGTGTCGTTCTCGCTCGGCGACGGTCTGCGACCCGGGTCGATCGCGGATGCCAACGACGAGGCGCAGTTCGCCGAGCTGCACACGTTGGGCGAGCTCACCGACATCGCGTGGCGCCACGACGTGCAGACCATGATCGAGGGGCCCGGCCACGTGCCGATGCACAAGATCAAGGAGAACGTGGAGCTCCAGATGGAGCTGTGCCACGAGGCACCCTTCTACACGCTCGGGCCGCTGACCACCGACGTGGCGCCGGGCTACGACCACATCACTTCCGCGATCGGCGCGGCGATGATCGGCTGGTTCGGCACGGCGATGCTCTGTTACGTGACCCCCAAGGAGCACTTGGGGTTGCCAAACCGCCAAGACGTGAAGGACGGCGTGATCGCCTACAAGATCGCGGCGCACGCGGCCGACGTCGCCAAAGGTCACCCCGGCGCGCAGGTGTGGGACGACGCGCTGAGCAAAGCCCGCTTCGAGTTCCGCTGGAACGACCAGTTCGACTTGGCGATGGACCCCGACACGGCCCGCGAGTACCACGACGAGACGCTGCCGGCCGAGGGAGCCAAGACCGCCCACTTCTGCTCGATGTGCGGGCCGAAGTTCTGCTCGATGCGCATCAGCCAGGACGTGCGGGACTACGCGCGAGAGCACGGGATGTCCGACGATGAGGCGCTGGCCGCCGGCATGGAGGAGAAGTCGGCGGAGTTCGTGGCGGCCGGCGGCGAGGTCTACGTCGCCCCGCCGACGCACAAGCCGTGACCGCGGCGGTCCGCGCCAGCCGCCTGGGTGGCCTGCACGTCATCGTCGGCTCGGTCGACGTGGCCCGCGCCGCGGCGCGCGGTGGCGCGACGGTCGTGCAAGTGCGAGCAAAGGCCGGAACCGATCGCAGCCGGCTGGCGCTTGCTACGGCGGTCGTCGAGGTGTGCCGCGACACCAGCACGCGTTGCGTGGTCAACGACCGCGTCGACCTCGCCCTTGCCGCCGGTGCCGGCGGGGTGCATCTCGGCGCCGACGACCTGCCCGTTGCCGATGCACGGCGCCTCGCTGCAGGAGTGCGAATCGACGCGCCGGCGACCACCGGCCGGTCGGACTTCGTGGTCGGGGGGACGGCGCGCGACGCCGACACCGCCCGGCGCCTCGTGGCCGATGGCGCCGACTACCTCGGGGTCGGCCCAGTGTGGCTGACCACCTCCAAAGTCGATCTGCCCACCCCGATCGGCGTGGCCGGCCTCCAGGGAGTCGTCGACGCCGTCGACGTGCCGGTGGTGGCGATCTCGGGTGTGTCGGTCGAGCGGGTGGCCGCCGCGCTCGCGACCGGCGCGGCCGGGGTGGCGGTCATCTCGGCCGTGACCAGCGTCCCCGATCCCGAAGCCGCGACCCGCGCGCTCGTCGCCGCGCTCGGCGAAGGGTCGTCGACGTGACCGGCCACGCGACCCACCGGGACGTCGTGGTGGTCGGCGGCGGCATCATCGGGCTCGCCTGCGCGTGGCGCCTGGCTCAGCGCGGTGCCACGGTGGCCGTGGTCGACCCGAGTCCGGCCAGCGGCGCGTCGCACGTGGCCGCAGGGATGCTCGCTCCCGTCACCGAGGCGCACTATGGCGAGGAGCCGCTGCTGGCGCTCAACCTCGACTCGGCCCGGCGCTGGCCGGGGTTCGCCGCTGAGCTCGCCGACGCCAGCGGTCGACCCGTGGACTACGAAGCCGACGGCACGCTGGCCGTGGCCTACGACAACGACGATCGCGCTGCGCTCGGCGCGCTTGCCGACTACCTCGGCCGGCTCGGCCTGGCCGCCGAGCGGCTGCGTTCGAGCGACGCCCGGCGCCTCGAGCCGATGCTGGCGTCGACGGTGCGCAGCGGTCTGTGGGTCGCCGGGGACCATCGGGTCGACCCCCGCACGGTCACCGCCGCGCTGCGCGTGGCGTGCGAGCGGACCAGGGTGCAGGTGGTCCGCGCAACCGCGCGCCGCGTCGTGCTCGACGGGGCCGGGCGCAACGTGACCGGGGTCGAGATCGACAACGGGCCCTCCGGCAGCGAGCAGCTGACCGCTGAGGCGGTGGTGGTCGCGACGGGTGCGGCGTCCGCAGACCTGCCGGGTGTCCCGCCCGACGACCGATCGCCGACCCGCCCGGTGAAAGGCCAGATCCTCACCGTGCGGGGCGAGCCGGGCGAACCGTTGCTGCAACACGCGGTGCGAGGGCTGGTGCGCGGCACCAGCTTGTACCTGGTGCCGCGACCCGACGGACGGATCATCGTGGGCGCGACGGTCGAAGAGCGCGGGTGGGACCACCGCCCGACGGCCGGCGCCGTCTACGAGTTGCTGCGCGATGCGTCGCTGCTCGTGCCCGGCATCAGCGAGGCCGAACTGGTCGAGACCCTCGTCGGCTTCCGGCCCGGCAGCCCTGACAACGCGCCGATCATCGGCACCGGGTCGGTGCACGGGTTGGTGCACGCCACCGGCCACTTCCGCAACGGCGTGCTGCTCACGCCGGTGACCGCCGACGCCGTGGCCGAGATCGTGGTGGCCGGGCGCACACCGGCCGTGGTCGAAGCGTTCACGATCGATCGCTTCGGGCGGGGCGGGCCGCGCACCCGCGGGACGTCCCGCGCCGCGGTGGGGGCGTCGGCCGCGTCAGGAGCGCGGTGACGGGCGCGTCGATCACCGTGCACGTGAACGACGACGTGCTCGACGCGCCCGCCCACATCACGCTCCGCGGGATCCTGCGCGAGCTCGACATCGACCCGCGTGGCACGGCCGTGGCCATCAACGGCGAGCTGACGCCGAAGAGCCAATGGGACGAACACCATCTCGCCGACGGCGACCGCATCGAAGTCCTGACCGTGGCCCAAGGAGGCTGACATGTCACCCCTTCCGCGCGTGGAATCCGACCGCGACGGTGGGATCTTCCGCGCAGAAGGAGATGTCGGCGCGGATGTGGGCGGGGTTGGCGACCGGCTGGTGATCGCCGGTGAGTCGTTCGGCTCGCGGCTCATCATGGGAACCGGCGGCGCGCCGAGCCTCGACGTGTTGGAACGTGCGTTGGTGGCCTCGGGCACCGAGATCACGACCGTCGCGCTGCGCCGGGTCGACCCCGTGGGCGGGCGGTCGCTGTTCGACGTGCTCGAGCGCACCGGCGTGAAGGCCTTGCCGAACACCGCCGGTTGCTTCACCGCGGCCGACGCGGTGCGCACTGCGCAACTCGCACGCGAGGCGCTGGACACGAACTGGCTGAAGCTCGAGGTGATCGCCGACGAACGGACCCTGCTCCCCGACCCGATCGAGTTGGTCGACGCGGCCGAGCAGCTCGTCGACGACGACTTCGTGGTCTTGGCCTACACGAACGACGACCCGGTGCTCGCGCAACGACTGCAAGGCATCGGGTGCGCGGCGGTGATGCCGCTCGGCGCACCGATCGGGTCGGGGATGGGCATCCGCAACCCGTACAACTTGGCGATCATCTTGGAGCACGCCGAAGTGCCGATCGTTCTCGACGCCGGCATCGGCACTGCGTCGGACGCGGCGCTCGCGATGGAGCTCGGGTGCGACGCCGTGTTGTTGGCGTCGGCCGTCACCCGCGCGGAGGACCCCGAGGCGATGGCCACCGCCATGCGGCTCGGCGTCGAGGCCGGACGGCTGGCCCACCGGGCCGGGCGCATCCCTCGCCGCCTGTACGCGGAAGCCTCCACCTCGTTCACCGGTATGGCCGACCTCGCGCCGCCCGCGCGGCGGTCCTGACGGGGCACCGTGGCGGCGCAGGACACTCGGTCGACGCACCCCGGGCGCGCCGAACCCGCGTCACCGGCGGTCCTCGGACGCCTGCTGGTGCTGACCGACCGGGCCCAGTCGCAGGCGGCCGGACGACCCCTGGTCGACACCGTGGCCGCCGCGGCAGGAGCTGGCGCGCCGCTGGTGCTGTTCCGCGAGAAGGATCTGGGCGACGCCGACCGGCACGCCTTGGCACGAGAAGTTGCCGACGCGCTGGCCGGCACCGGGGCCGACCTGGTGGTGGCGTCGGACGTGGAGCTGGCCGCCGAGCTCAATGCGTGGGGCGTGCACTTCGCCGCACGCGACCCGCTGCCGGCACCGACGACGACCGGGGTCCTCTTGCCGTCCGGCCGGTCGTGCCACAGCCCGGCAGATGTGGCCACGGCTGTGGCGACCGGCGCGTCGTGGGTGACGCTGTCGCCCGTGTTCCCCACGGCCTCGAAGCCGGGCTACGGCCCGCCACTCGGCACAGCTGCGCTCGACGGCCACGCGGTGCCGGTGTTCGCGCTCGGCGGGGTGACCAGCGAGTCCGCCGCAGCGTGCCTGGAGGGGGGCGCGCACGGTCTTGCGGTGATGGGCGCGGTGATGCGCGCGCCACACCCTGCGGCGGCGGTCCGCGAGCTGCTCGACCGCATCGCGACGGCCGCGCCGGCCCACCCGGGCACGCCGTGAGCGCCGAGCCACCCGAGCCCACGCCCCCGGTGGCGCTCACGATCGCCGGGTCCGACTCTGGAGGCGGCGCCGGGATCCAGGCCGACCTCACCACGTTCGCTGCCCTCGGCGTGCACGGCACGAGCGCCATCACGGCCCTCACCGCGCAGAACACCCACGCCGTCACCCACGTGCACGTGCCGCCGGTGGAGGTGCTCGAAGCGCAGCTCGACGCGGTGCTGAGCGACTTGCCGGTCGCGGCCGTCAAGACGGGGATGCTCGCCACCGTCGAGGTGATGCAGGCCGTCGGTGAGCTCGCCGCGGCAGGTCGGCTCCCCAACTTGGTGGTCGACCCGGTGCTGGTGTCGTCGGCAGGTGATCGCCTGTTCGCCGAGGCCGCGGAGACGGCGTACCTCCACTTGCTCTTCGGCCACGCGACGGTGGTGACGCCCAACGCCCGGGAGGCCGCCGTCTTGTTGGGTCACCCGGTCGACGCGATCGCCACCGTCGACGACCAGCGCGCCGCTGCCGTCGAGCTCGCCGCACGCGCCCGCGCCGCCGCCACGGCAGGCAAGGGCCCGACTTGGGTGGTGGTGAAGGGCGGGCATCTGCCCGGTGCGGGTGCCGGCCAGGCCATCGACGTGGCCTGTGAGACCGCCTCGGGGTCGACCCATGAGCTCACCGCACGCTGGGTCGAGACAGCCAACGACCATGGCACCGGCTGCACCTTCGCCGCCGCCACCGCGGCCCACCTCGCCCGGGGCGACGCACCGCTCGACGCGCTGCGCGCCGCCAAGGCGTTCGTCCACGACCGACTCGGCCGCTCCGCCGGCTGGGACCTCGGCGCCGGCCACGGCCCGGTCGCGCACACCTCCGAAGCAGCCCGGTAACCTCCCACAGACGGCGTCCGGTCATCCACGCTGCGCAGCTGGAAGACCGAGCACCAATGCCCCGAACAGGCCATTGCGGCGGTGGCGGAACGACCGCATGCTGGACGCGAGGCGCGAGGCGGCAGGCTGTGTGGCCGCGCGGCGGCTGCGCCGGATGATCCTCGACATCACGTTGCGCATGCCCGACAAGCCGCCGATGCACCTGGTGGAGCAGGCGCGCACGTCGAAGTGGGATCAGCCCGTCGACATCGAAGAGCCCGACCCGTCGGACGTGACCCGCAACGAGCACGCCGACTCGATGGCCGAGTGGATGAAGATCGTCAGCGAGGAACTCGACTCCCAGACCGCCTAGTGGTGCCTCTGGTGGCGCGGCGGCGGCCGCGCCCGGCGGTCAGCGCAACTCGTCGACGTACGTGTCGGTACCGGGCAACGTCGGGATCCACGGCGACGAGAACACGATCTGGCCGAGCCCGCCTGCCGCGACCTTGTCGCCGTTGTGGGCGAACACGTCGTCCCACAGCTCGGCGGGGTCCTGCTCGCAGAAGTACAGCAACGTCACCCGGTTCTCGATGCCGGGCGTGTCCTGCACGTGGGAGTCGGGCCCGCCCGGCATGTGCTCGGGATTGAACAGCACGCACATCGCGACGGGTGTGCCGGCGAGCACCTCGGGCACGTAGTCGCCGCACAGCCAGTCGAGCAGCGCCCCCCGGCCTGCCGCGTCGGGCGCGTCGACCACTTCCATCACCATCCCGGCGTACGGGTAGTCGAGCGCGTGGATGTCGCGGGGGCCCGCCTCGCCGTCGCGGTACACGGTCACCTGGTGGCTCTGGAACGACGTGTACAGGTGCGTGCGCTCGTGGTGGATGCGGTCGTCGTCAGCGAGTCGCTGGTTGACGCTGACGCTCCACTTGAACATGCCGTCGAACTGACCGTCGACCACCCAGTAGACCGTGATGTACGGCCCCGCAGTGATCGGATCTGCGATCGGCGACTGCTCGGGGTAGCGCAGCGCGGAGAGCCGGCGGGGTGCCACCCAGCGGCGGCCCGCCATCATCCACGGGAACGCCATCGCCCCTGCGTAGAAGTGGTCGTCCTCGTACCAGCGGTTGTACGCGCGCTCGTGGCCGACGTGCGGCTCGACCATCGTGATCAGAGCCCGGCCGATCTTGACCTCGTAGGGGCCCTTCCACGGCAAGATCCAGTACGGGTTCTTCGCCCCCTCGGGCGGTCCACCGAACTTCTTGCGACCGGCTGCTGGTTCCTCGGCCACCGTGACTCCCCCGACGACATCGCCTCGATCTGACGAACGCCCTGGATCTGACGAACCGTCAGACCCTAACCCCATTCCGGGCACCTGACGGCGCCCCCGGGGCTCGCTGCGGTGCCCGGAACGTGGTGGGTGCGCTAGACCGGCGGGCCATGGCTGACCTGCTCGAGCTCTCCGCCCGCATCATCGACTCCGGCGTGGTCGACGAACCCGTGAACCGGATCTCCAACGAGCTGTCGGAGGTGGCGCCGGCGATCGCGGTGGTCGAGTCGTTCAGCCATGTGGTGCTCCTGCGCACCGACGACGGGCTCGTGGCGTTCGACTCGAGCGGTGTGGCGACCGGCCGAGACGTGGTGGCGTCGCTCCGGGGTTGGACGACCGAGCCGGTGCGGAGCCTGGTGTACACCCATGGCCACGTCGACCACGTCGGCGGGTCGGGAGCGTTCGTGGCCGACGCCGCCGACCGCGGCCACGCCAAGCCGACGTTCGTCGGGCACGCGAACGTGCCGCACCGCATCGACCGCTACCGCCGGACGAACGGCTGGAACCTGTTGATCAACCGCCGGCAGTTCGGCTGGCTGGCCAACCCCCGCATGAACATCGGCGCCGGCCCGGCGACCGAGCTCGACCCGACCGCGACCGGCAGCGGCGGCCGCCAACCGAAGCTCGACCGCTTCCTGCCCGACGACGTGGCCGAGCCCGACATCACGTACCACGGCAGCCGCACGCTCGACGCCGCGCTCACCGGCGGCACGACCATCGAGTTGCATCACGCCCGCGGCGAGACCGACGACCACACGTGGGCGTGGCTGCCTGACCACAAGGCCATCTGCGCCGGCGACTTCCTGATCTGGAACTTCCCCAATGCCGGCAACCCGCAGAAGGTGCAGCGGTTCCCCGACGAGTGGGCCGCCGCCCTGCGCGACATGGTGGCCCGCGGGCCCGAGCTGTTCCTGCCGGCACACGGGTTGCCGATCGGCGGCGCCGAGCGCATCCGGGCCGTGCTCACCGACGTGGCCGACACGCTCGACACGGTGGTCGACCAGACGCTCGCGCTCATGAACGACGGCGCCGACCTCGACGAGGTGATCCACACGGTGAAGGTGCCGGCCGAGACCCTCGCCCGGCCGTACCTCCGGCCGCTGTACGACGAGCCCGAGTTCGTGGTGCGCAATATCTGGCGGCTGTACGGCGGCTGGTGGGACGCGGATCCCGCACATCTCTCGCCCCCGCCGGAACGGTCGGTAGCCGAGGAGGTGGCGACCATGGCCGGGGGCGCGGGCCGGCTGGCGGATCGGGCTTCTGAGGTTGCTGACGGGGGCGACCTCGAGCTCGCGTGCCAGCTCGTCGAGTGGGCCGCGCGCGCCGCGCCCGACGACGCCGCCGTCCACCGGATCCGCGCCGCGCTGTACCAGCGGCGTCGCCAGGCAGCGCCGTCGCTGATGGCGAAAGGCATCTACTCGTCGGCCATCCGAGCGTCGGAGCAGGTCGCGCCACCCGACACCGACGCGTAGGCCGCACCCGCGGACGGCCGCCCGGCGGCACCCACTTCCGCCCGACACAGCGCGTTGGTGGCACCCGCCTGCCCCGCCGCACCGGGCCCGCTGGTGGGTGGCCCTCTGACCGAACCCGCTGAGCCCGAAGCGGTCGGACGGGCCGCCGGGCGACCCGATCGATCAGGCCGGTATCGCTCAGCGCGACGCGGGGCCTGGCAACGGTCGGGGGCGTGGGCGCGACCGGGGTCGTGTGTAGGCCCGCACGCCGTCGACGCCGAACTCCACGCCGAGGCCGGACTCGCCCCACCCACCGAACGGCAACCGCGGGTCGAGGCCACCTGGTCCGTGGGCGTTGCGGTACACCGTGCCCGCCCGGAGCTGCTCGGCCACAGCGCTGGCGAGCTCGCCGTCAGCCGTCCACACCGATGCACCGAGGCCGAACCGCGTGCTGTTCGCGGCCGTGACCGCGTCGCCGATCGCCCGGTAGCCGAGCACCGGCAGCAGCGGCGCGAACTGCTCGTCGGTGACCAGCGCCGAAGTGGGGTCGGGGCGGGCGACGACGGCCGGCCGCACGTAATGGCCGCCGACCTCGGACGGACCCGTGTGGAGCCCACCGGGTTGCACGACGGTGGCGCCCGACCGCATGGCCTCGGCCAACAGCGTGGCGGCCCGGGCCTCGGCGGCGGCCGTGTGCACCGGTCCGTGCGTGACGTCGGGGTTGAGGCCGTGACCGGTCACCGTGGCCGCGGCGCACACGGCCAGGGCTTCGACCCATTGGTCGAGGTGCCGCGCCGGCACGTACAGCCGTTTGAGCGCGGTGCACACCTGCCCGCTGCTGGCCATGGCCGCGTCGAACAGGTCGGCGGCGACGTCTTCGGTCGGCTCGACGTCGGGAGCCACGATCCCCGCGTCGTTGCCGCCCAACTCGAGCAGCGCAGGTGCGAGCCGGTCGGCGGACGCCCGCAGGATGGCGCGTCCGGCCTGCCCGCCGCCGGTCAACGTGGTCATGGCGACACCCGGTTGGGTGACGAGCGCCTCGGCCACGTCGGTGCCGGGACCGCTCACGGTGTTCAACACGCCCGGCGGCAGCACTTCGGCCATCTGGCGCGCCACATAGAGGACCACGGCCGGGCAGGTCGGCGGCGGCTTCACCACCACTGTGTTGCCGGCCATCAGCGCCGGGGCGATCTTGGTCATGCACACCGACAACGGCCAGTTGAACGGCAACAGGGCCGCCACCACCCCGTGTGGGTGGAACGTGACCCGACCGCCGTCGGGAAGCTGCACCGGCATCAGCGCCTCGCGGGCGAGGCCGGCGAACGTCTCGGCGATCGCGCTGACCGTTGCCACTTCGAACTCGGCTTCAGCCAGGACCTTGCCGTTCTCGCGAGTGAGCGGCCGAGCCAACAGCTCGACTTCCTCGGGCTGCACCGCGACCTCGGCCGCGGCCACCACCCAGGCGATGCGCTCTTCGAGTGACAGGCCCGACCAGCCAGGCCCGGCGGCCGTCGCAGCGGCGACCGCCGCGTCGACCTGCGCGGCGCTGGCCGCGGGCGCGTGGGTGACGACCTCGGTGGGTCGGCCCGGGTCGACCACCCGGTACGGCGGCTCGTCGCCGGCCACGACCTCACCGCGGATGACGAGACCCGGCACGTCGAGCGGGTCGACGCTCACTGGCCACCGCTCAACGCGGCACCACCCGGCCCCGCGGCGCGCACTGCAGCACCACGCCGCGCCGCGCCACCCGGCACCGCGGCGCGCACTGCAGCACCGCGCCGCGCCGCGCCACCCGGCACCGCGGCGCGCTCAGGTGGCACGCGCCGACAGCACGCAGAACTCGTTGCCTTCGGGGTCGGCGAGCACGACCCACGTCGGCGTGCCCTGCCCCACGTCGACCGTCGTGGCGCCCAGCGCGAGCAGCCGCTCGACTTCGCCGGGCTGATCGGCGTCGGGTCGGAAGTCGAGGTGCAAGCGGTTCTTCACGACCTTCGCCTCGGGAACGCCGAGGAACAAGACGCCCGGGGGCCGGTCCGGCGCGGGCCGGATCTCGATCCCCTCGTCGTCCTCGTCGACCACCACCCAGCCGAGCGCCTCACACCACCAGCGGCCGAGGGTGACCGGATCCCGGGCGTCGATGACGATCTGTTCCCACTCGAGGCTCATGGCTTGGATGGTAGGAAGCAGCGGCCGGCGCCGCGTGACCGATGAATCCCGGATGGCTCGCCCCGACGGCCGACCGCTACAGTGGCCACTCCGTCGCGCGGCTTCGACCTGCGCGAATCGGTGGCCCGGAGAGACAGCCGGCCGTCACCACCCGGCGCTCGTAGCTCAATTGGAGAGAGCATCTGACTACGGATCAGAAGGTTGGGGGTTCGAGTCCCTCCGAGCGCGCCAGGCCGTTTGCGCTGATGCAGGGCACCCGTCGGGGTGCCCTGCATCGCGTCTGCGGCAAGCGGAGGCTGACCGTGGGAACCAACCTCCATCCCCAAAAGCCCAGTTCTTGGCGTCAGCTGTCCTCGGGCACCCATTGGTTCCCCTGCCAGATGTGAGACTCGACCACGCCGCTAGCGCCTGAGGTGACGAATGGTCGACGGCCCTCTCGGATGGGAACGGTGACCCGCCGCCCGTTGACGACGAGGAGCAGGTCGGCTGTCCATTCAACCCAGTCCCGCCCCGATACTCCTCGTATGTGGAGCACTTCTGCCTCCGATCCGGAGATCGAGAACACAGGTGGATCGATGGGTTCGCAGTCGCCAGGGCCGTACCAGCAATTGGCTGTCTCCGGGAACTCGTCGAAGTGAAGCTCCACACGTCGGGGAACAATCGCCGCTCCACCCACCGCACACGAGACGTGGTGCCAGGCCGGTGCTGCCCGACGACTCGAAACCACCGCGCGGAGACCTGAGACCACAACTGTCAGGTCTTCCTTCGCGGACAGCGTTACGAGTATGTCGGTCTGGCCTTCGTCGACACCGCCGAGGGCACGAGCCCAGCGTCGCCACTCCAGGCAGTTAGAAGGGGGCGACAACTCCATCATGTCTCTATCCGGTGGAAGAAGAAAGCTGGCCCCAATCCAGGGAGGATGGCCAATCCAGATAGCGGTGGGATCGGTCTCGACGTGGACGAAGAGAGGGCAACGGGCCGCTCTCCAGCGCGGAACGCGGCGAACGAGCTCTGCGATGACCGCTCCTGCCACAAGCAGCCCGACTGCCGTCAGGATGGTCATCGCCGGACTTGTACGGGATCAGTTCCTGCCACGCCAGCGCCGCCGAACCGCCAATCGCTAGCGCTCATCCGCTCACTCCGTCCTCAGGCCGTGAAGCCGTGCGTTTTCATCAGAGCCTTGGTGATCGCCTCGGTCGCATCGGTACGTCACCAGAACCCGGACGAAGCATACGGCGATCATCGAGCCAACGGAGCGGGACACCAGGCAGTCCGAGTGCTCCTTCGTCGGGGAAGGCAAACCCGGCTGGCATGCTTTGGGTGACTTGACGCTCACGCCTCTCGGGCCGAGCGGCGGTGAGACCGATGCCAGCCACCTCGCTGAGACAACGTCCGGCATTCGTCACGGCGAACCCTGCTTTCGGAGTGTTTCGACAACGCAAACGCCTCGAACCACTGTGGTGGCCACTCGATCAAATCGGGGCTCGCTCCGGAGCGCCACGGACAAGCCTGTGCTCACTTGCAGCATCGAGCAGTGACAACATTGAGCCTTCCAAGCAGGATGCTGCCGCCGATGTCCCAGGGGGGCACGCGACATGCCACGCGGGAGGGAACCTATGACAGTTCTGCTAGCGGTGGTCGCGGCGATCGTGGCGGCAGCGATTCTTGCCGGCGTGCGGGCGGTTCGGCGCCGTTCGCGAGTTGTGGTTGTTAAGACTCAGGTCGAGCCTATCGGCAAGGCGCAGCTCGTTTGGAGCCAGGCGCTCAACCGACCGATCGACGACGAAGACTTGCGCTGCGCGGCGGAACATCTCGGCCCCGGGCCGCTCTACGAGTCTTTGCGCGGTCGAGGGTCAGTTGACTACCTGACCACGAAGAAGCGGCTCCTGGTTCGGTCGATCGCGAACGAGCCAGTTCTGATCCGCGATGCTTGGGTGGCCATTCTCCAGCGACAGCCCCCAATCACAAAGACGCTCGTCACGTCGCCGGACGCGGGCGCCCATGTAGCCACATGGCTGTTGTTCGACCTCGATGACGACGAGCCGGAGGCGTGGGAAGGTAGGCAGGACGGAGCGATCAGCCGCATCGGCGACTTGCCGCTGTTCTATCGACAGCACTTCTCACTCCAGCCCGGAGAGACCGAGGACTTCCTTATCAAAGCCGACGTGTCACAGACGGCGGTCGACTGGGTCCTCTACCTCCGCGTGGAGCATCGTGGCCGCTCGAGGGAGGTGACGGTGTATGACGTCGATGGTGGTCCGTTCCGCACGTCCGGTTGCGCCCCTGACTCGTTCGACGAGATATGGGGCGCTGGCGTCATGGCGTCCCCTGACGAGCCATTGCGGCGCGTCGATCCGGATATCGACTACTAACCGGCGTGCCATTCTGCGATCTGCCCTGAGGATCGCGACACGTGATCGTTGCCGTTGAAGAACACGAGATTGCGGCACAACCGTCCAGCCGAGCACGATGCCGCTTGGCGCCATGAAGACCAGGCCCATCGTCCCGTTCATCGGGTGCTCGAGCAACACAACCCAGACGTGTCGATCATCAGTGCCGACCCAATTCGGCGGCTCGCTGCCGTTGAGGTTCCGGCAGCCGGCGTACTCCATGCCGGTCATAGGACCGACAGCACCTGCCGGCATCGATGCCGCAGCGAGTGCGCCGAGAGTCGGGCCATGTGACACGATGACCAGTCTCTCTCACCGCTTCCGCACCCGCTGGATAACCTTCAGCAGACCTCTACCTATCTGTGCCAGAGCGAGGAGGTCCCCCGGAATACTTGCGTAGGCAAGAACCAGATCCATACCTGGGCCGGACGTGCCAACGCCGATTCCGCCCAGCCTTACCGAGGCGGCGACGCCGAGGTCGCCTTCGCTCTCCCGCAAGTCCCGCGGCCGCAACCCGGGAACACCGTCGAGGCGTACTGTGTCGGCGTCCATCTCGCCTGTTCGAGCGCTGACTCCGAAGGTCACCACCAACTCATCCAGCTCGATCCGGCGCAAGCTCATATGGCATGGCCTCCTAGCGACCGCTGTTTGAGCCCAGTCCACCGCCAGCGTTCGCTCTCCCACGCTGCCGCGACTGATCGTGTCACTCCAGCAAGAACAGAATCATCATCGCGTGTGGATGCTTGCGCCAGGTTGCTGCATCCGCCTGTGCATTGCGCCGCATCAGCACGGCGTGGTCGGCTGCTGTCATGAGTGATATCTCCGTGTGGGTCGGTTCCGTAGGAACGGTCGGAGCCCTCTTCGCAGCGCTCGGCCAAATCAGCTACGAACGCCGACGGCGCCTAGCGCGCGAGGCATCGGACCGAGCAGCGCACCGCAGAGCCCAAGCGCAGCTCGTTTCCACCTGGTTAGGCCCAGCCGAGAAGACAGCGAGCGGAGCCTGGCGAACACCTATCCACCTCCTCAACGGATCCCACGAACCCGTGTACACCTTGCTGGTATGCATTGTCTTCATACAGGGTGCAGCACCACACGATGCGGAGTCGATGATCGAGGCTCGTCGAGCACAATGGCCCGACGAGCCAATGCCCTTGACGACCGTAAGCCTCCTCCCGCCTGGTTCGTGGCGAACCTGGATTCCGGGCGAGGGGTGGACCGGCATCATGGCTGGCCGAGGAGGCGTCGATGCTGCGTTCACCGATGGCGCCGGGACCCACTGGATCCGCCGTGCCTTGGGGGACCTTCGGGAACTGGCGGAGCCACCGCTGGAGTACTTCGCGAAGCAAGGTCTTTACCCGCCCCACGAGCTGCAAGCGCCCGAGCCGGACGGGTAGTGCACTGGCGCGATTGCAGCCACGCTCACACCGCGGGGACACCGTGGACTTCGACTCGAATACCATCACCCATACTCGCCGCGGGCAACATGCATCCGTCCGTGCATCATCGCCTCCCGGCGACACGGCGAGACGGAGGGGGATGCGCTGCCACACCCCATCGTTAGACACACGGCGTGCGGCGGATCACTAGGGCACAGCGCGACGCAACGGCACGCGCAAGGAGGTTGGGATTGTCCTACGGATCAGAAGGTTGGGGGTTCGAGTCCCTCCGAGCGCGCAAAGCAAGATCCGCAACAGGGTCCGGCTCGCGCCAGGTCCGACGAGTGGCGTCAGGAGCTGGTCGGCAACGCAGCGATCAGTGCCGGCAAGTCCTCCGTCACCGTTGACCAGAGCACGTCAAGGTTGATGTCGAAGTAGTGGTGCACCAGCCGGTCTCTCATCCGCGCCGCGGATGCCCACGGCACGCCGGGAAGCTCGCGCCTCGTCGCTGGCGTCACCTGCTTGGCGGCCTCGCCGACGATCTCGACGAGCTTGGTCAACGCCCGGCGCAGCAGCTCATCGCTGTCGAGATCCGCCCGAGATCGGTCGCGGCAAAAGCTGACGGCTTTGGTGGCCGCGTCCACGAGGTGCTGCAACCGGACGGCGTCGTCAGGCGGCATAGAGGAGGCGGGCCGATGCCCGTACTTCGTCACGGAAGTAACGGCTCAGGTCCTCGTACGTGCGCAACTCAACCTCACGGCCACCGAGCAATACGCTGAGCTCGAGCTCCATCGTCGCGATCCGCAACAGTCCCGGAACACGCTCCGGCTCGAACTCTACGAGGACGTCGATGTCGCTGTCGTCCGTAAAGTCCTCGCGACCGACCGAGCCGAACAGCCCCAACCTGCGGATGCCATGACCTCGGCAGTAGTCGGCAAGGGCTCCCTCGTCCACCTCGATCCCGGGTCGGACCTCCATACGTCCATCATGCACCAACCGGGCGACAGGCAGCGCCCATGCTGGACGCCGAGGTCCACGCAGCGCAGGGTCCGGTTCCACGGCGGAAGACCACGACGCGCCGAGCGTCCGTGCATCCATCCGTGCATCAACGACGCAACGGGACGCGGCGCGACGCGACGAGACGGTCCGCCACGCCTACGGCGCGATCCGACTGCCGCCCACCGGGCCACTGACCCGGGGCGCGACGCCACGACACCAGCCGGGACACTGGAATCGTCCTACGGATCAGAAGGTTGGGGGTTCGAGTCCCTCCGAGCGCGCTGAACAACCGGGAGGCGGGGCCGGTGGCGTAAGCCCCCGTCACCGATCTGGTCGCGTCACACGACGCCGGGCGTCGCGTTTCGCGGCCAGAACGAGCCCGGTGCCCAGACCCAGTCCCCGGCCTCGATCGTCGCTTCCCTTTCAGATCGTATCGGATCAGATACGATGTTGATTGTGTCGTCGTTGCTCTCTCTCGCGCGTGTGGCCGCTGGTCTGTCCATGACGGATCTGGCAGCGCGCGCGGGGACATCGAGGCCGACGTTGTCTGCGTACGAGCACGGGCGGGTGTCGCCGACGCTCGACACGGTCGAACGCATCGTGGCCGCTGCAGGCTGCCGACTTGAGATCGTCCGGACTGTCGAATGGCGATCGGTCGAGGTAGGGCGCGGCCGCACAGCAGCGGTTCCCGATCACCTGCCCGACCTCCCGGTCAACGATGCGGTGCGGATCGTGTCGCTGCCGTTGCATCTGGAATGGTCCCGCCGCAATCGCGACGTCGACTTGAGCGACCGTCGGCAACGCGCGTCTGTGTATGAGACGGTGCTGCGAGAGGGTCGGCCAGGCGACATCGAGATGATCGTCGACGGTGCTCTGCTCGTGGACCTGTGGACCGAGCTGGTACTGCCCAGGCGGCTGCGCGCCGCCTGGCAACCGCTCATCGACGCGGCGCGAGAGCCCGGTGGCTGAGTCGGTGCTCACCGAACCGCAGCGTGAGCTGCTCCGTCTCTTCTTCGAGCTGCCCGAGTCGAGCAACCGCTTCGACCTCGACGGTCTCCTCGACACAGCCGCCGCCATCGACCCCTGCTTCGACACCGACGTCCTCGTTCAGATGCTTGGCACACTCGATCGGTTCGTCGATGACGAGCTCCTGGGGCTTGGTGCCAACCCCAGCTCCCTGCGCTCGTTCATCGCCGACTGGCAAGTCCATCTCACCAGTCGACCGACCTGACACCACCAGTCGGCATCGCCATCAGAGGTACACCATCCCCCCTGCTCGCCACCGCCGCCTCTGTGCATCCGGTCGTGCATCATCGACGCTCCCGGACACGGCGAGACAACACGGGACTGGCGGCCACGCGACCGGCATCAGCCACACGCTGAGCGCCAAGTCACCTTGCATCGAGGGCCAAGTCCCGGGTCGTGGTGTAGCTGACGGTCGCCGTGTCAGCCTCGGTTGATGTTCTACATGGCTTCGGTGAGGGCGGGTGGGGTCTCCTCCTCGAGGTCGCCGTCGATGACGGTTGTCAGCCAGCGTGTTCATCGGGCTGCCGTGCCCGATGAACAGCGCCGGCATCGTGCCCTGGTCGCTCACCGAGGATTGCTCAACCCGGCGATCGCGGCGGCAACCCCCTGGCCGTATGCCGGGTCGCACGCGGTGCAGTGGTCGATGTGCCGTTGCACGATGTGGTCGGGCACGCCGGCGATCGCCCGCGCCGTGTTCTCGAACAGCACCTGCTGTTGCGCCGGGGTCATCAAGTTGAACAGCGCCCGGGGCTGCGAGAAGTAGTCATCGTCGTCGTCGCGGTAGTTCCAGTGATCCGCCACCGAACCGACCGCTTGCGGGGGATCGCGGAAGTCGGGCTGCTCCTGCCAGCGGCCGTAGCTGTTGGGCTCGTAGTGGAGCGTGCCGCCGTGGTTGCCGTCGACGCGCATGGCGCCGTCACGGTGGTAGTTCTGAACCGGACAGCGGGGCGCGTTCACCGGGATCTGGAAGTGGTTGACGCCGAGTCGGTAGCGCTGCGCGTCGCCGTAGGAGAACAGGCGGCCCTGCAACATCTTGTCGGGCGAGAAGCTGATCCCGGGCACCACGTTGGCCGGGTTGAACGCGGCTTGTTCGACCTCGGCGAAGTAGTTGTCGGGGTTGCGGTTGAGCTCCCACTCGCCCACCTCGATCAGCGGGTAGTCGCCCTTGGGCCACACCTTGGTCAGGTCGAACGGGTGGTACGGCACGGTGGCGGCATCCGCCTCGGGCATCACCTGCACGCACAACGTCCACTTCGGGTGGTCGCCGCGCTCGATCGCCTCGAACAGATCGCGCTGGTGGCTCTCGCGATCGCCGGCCACGATCGCGCCGGCTTCCTCATCGGTGAGGTTCCGGACCCCTTGTTGCACCCGGTGGTGGAACTTCACCCAGAACCGCTCGCCGGCCGCGTTGATGAAGCTGAACGTGTGTGAGCCGAAACCGTGCATGTGACGGTACGAGGCGGGGATCCCACGGTCGCTCATCACGATGGTGACCTGATGGAACGACTCGGGCAGCGACGTCCAGAAGTCCCAGTTGTTGGCCGCGCTGCGGAGGTTCGTGCGCGGGTCGCGCTTGACCGCGTGGTTGAGGTCGGGGAACTTCAACGGGTCGCGGAAGAAGAACACCGGCGTGTTGTTGCCGACCAGGTCCCAGTTGCCCTGCTGCGTGTAGAACTTCACGGCGAAGCCCCGGATGTCGCGCTCGGCGTCGGCTGCGCCGCGCTCGCCGGCAACGGTGGAGAAGCGAGCGAACAGCTCGGTCTTGCGGCCGACCTCGGCGAACAGGTCCGCCTTGGTGTAGCGGGTGATGTCGTTGGTGACCGTGAACGTGCCGTACGCGCCCGAGCCCTTCGCGTGCATGCGCCGCTCAGGGATGACCTCACGGTCGAAGTGGGCGAGCTTCTCGAGGAACCACACGTCCTGCAGGAGCTGCGGGCCGCGTGGCCCCGCTGTCAGCACGTTCTGGTTGTCAGGAACCGGCGCTCCGACCGCCGTCGTCAACCGATCTTGACCATCCGCTGCGTTCGTCATCGCCGCTCCAATCTGAGGGTTGAGGTCGACCCTAGTTTTTGCGTCTGGCAAATGGCGGGGCGGTCCTGGCGGCCCTCGGCACCGAATGACTCGCCGTGACCACCTCCTCACCCACCCGACACACCACTACGGCTCGGACGACCCTCGGCGCGAAGCGTTCAGCCGGGGCACGACGAGGCGGGCGAGGAGCGCCTGGTCGGAGCTCCTGGCGATCGCCAGCTCCGCACGCCGGATGCTGACGGACCGAGCGTGCGGCTCCCCCTATTCCGCGCCCGCGGGCGCGTCGACGAGGCCCCTGCGACCGTCGGTAGTGGGTCTACGGTTCGGGTCGAATCGAGGAGTCTGCAGTGCGTGACAAAGGTCGACGGCGGTGACGGTCTCGTGGGGTGTGGTCGGACCCGGGGGCATCGCGACCCGGTTCGCGCAAGCGATCGAGCTGGTCGCCGACGGTCGGATCGCCGCCGTGAGCTCTCGTTCGATCGACCGGGCCAACGCGTTCGGCGACCGCTTCGGGATCCCCCACCGCTACGCCGACGACGATGAGCTCGCCGCCGACCCGACCGTCGATGCCGTCTACGTCGCGACCCCGCACTCGCGCCACGAGCGCGACGCACTTCGTTTCCTCGCCGCCGGCAGAGCGGTGCTGTGCGAAAAGCCGTTCGCGCCCGATGCTGCCGCCACCACCCGTATGGCGGCCGCCGCCCGCGACAAGGGCGTCTTCGCCATGGAGGCCCTGTGGAGCCGCTTCCTGCCGAGCTACCGCATCCTCGTCGACCTGGTCGGCAGCGGTCGGATCGGTGAGCCGCAACTCGTCGAGGCCGACTTCGGGTTCCGCGTGCCCGTCAACCCGAGCCACCGCTTGTTCGACCCGGCGCTGGCCGGCGGCGCGCTGCTCGACCTCGGCATCTATCCCGTCCACTTGGCGAGCCTGGTCCTCGGGCCCGTCGAGCACGTCGTGGCCGACGGCGTCATCGGACCGACCGGTGTCGACGAGCACGTCGCCGCGGTGCTCCGCCACCCGGGCGACCGCCTCAGCGTGGTCAAGGCGGCCATCCGCGTGAACATGGCGTGCACCGCCAGGATCGCCGGCACCGACGGGACGATCGACCTGCCGGCGTTCATGCACTGCCCGCAGTCGCTGACCGTTCGCCGCGGCACCGACGTCGACGTCATCGACGCGAGCTTCGAGGGCGAAGGGCTGCGCTTCGAGATCGATGAGGTGCACCGCAGCCTCGAGGCAGGGCTCACCGAGAGCCCCACGATGCCGCTCGCCGACACGATCTCGATGGCCCGCACCCTCGACCGCATCCGTGACTCGATCCGGGCCACCGGAGCCGCGTGAGCCGCGGCACCGCCGGCGACGGAAGCTGCGCCGACCTGCTGGTCACCGTCAGAGAGGTGGGCAGTGACGGCACCCTGGTCACTTCAGTCGGGCACGTTGCGGAGGTCGACGATCTGGTGCGCCTCGAGGCGTTCCAACTCAGGACGGTCGAGGCCGAGCTCGGCGGTAAGGACCTCCACGGTGTGCTCGCCGTACTTCGGCGCGGCGGCCAGCGGGACGGCTGAAGCCATGCGAGCGGGGTTGTTGACGACCTCGGTCGTGCCCCGCAGGGGGTGGGTGACCTCGACCCACGCGCCGCGCTCGCGCAAGTGCTCGTTGGCGCGGAGGTCGTCGCTGTCGAACACCGCCGACGCGGGCACACCGGCCTCGGCCAACTCGCGCATCGCCTCCCACTTCGAGCGCTGCGCGGTCCACTTAGCGACGATCTCGCGCAGCGCGCCGCGGTTGCGGTTGCGGAGCCGCACCGAGTCGAAGCGCTCGTCGGTCACCAGCTCCGGCTGGCCGATGGCGATGGCGAGACGGTCGAACAGCTTGTCGCCCGGCGCGGCGATCTGGACGTAGTCGTTGGCGCCGAACGGCGGGCAGGCGTACAAGTCGGTCGGGGCGCCCATGCGGTTGCCGACCCGGGGCATGAAGCGGCCGTCCGGCGAGTCGATGAGGATCATCGACCGCAGCGCGCTCAGCACGGCTTCCTGCATCGACAGCTCGACGTACTCGCCGTGGCCGGTGCGCAGCATCCGCACGTACGCCGCCAGCACCGCGGTCGCCGCCATCGAGCCCGACAGGTGGTCAGCGCCCACGTACGCGGTGCGGATCGGTGGCCCGTCGGGCTCGCCGGTGATCGACATCGCGCCGCCCGCCGCCTGCGTGACCGGGTCGAGGGCGGGATAGTCGCGGTACGGGCCGGTCGTGCCGTAGCCCTTGATCGAGCAGTACACGAGCGCGGGCTTGAGCGCGCGGAGATCGTCGTAGCCCAGGCCGTACGACGCAGCGACGCCGGTGCGGAAGTTCTCGACCACGACGTCGAACCGCGGCACCAGGCGGCGCAGCAGCGCCAGACCCTCGGGCTGGCGGTAGTCGAGGAAGACCGAGCGCTTGTTCATGTTGTTGGCCAGGTGCAGCCCGATCTCGAGCAGCTCCAACGGCACACCCGGGCCCGGCGGAGGGTCGACCCGCACCACGTCGGCGCCGAACCAGGCCAGCCACTGCGCGCACACGGGGCCGGCCTCGGCGAGGCTCAAGTCGAGGACCCGCAACCCGGCGAGGGCCTTGCCGGCGGGCGCTGCCGGTCCGCGGTCCGCGCCGACATCCTGTTCTCCAGGGTCCACCGGAAGAACCGTACACTCTTCTCTCCGAGCGAGCCCCGCCTCCCCTTCTGCGCGTGGGAAGTGACCGCTGCCGTCGCATCTTCCGCGCGGAACGGGATGGTGGGCCGTCCTCCACGGGCCATTGGGCCGTTGGCGGCCTGCCGCTAAAGGGTGTACTCTTTAGCCATGTCTTCTGCGACCTCCGCCGAGTTCGAAAAGGCCACCGACTACTCCTTCAAGGAGGAGGACATCGAGCGGGCGAAGTCGCTCGCCGGCCGGTACGCACCGTTGGGATCGCACGAGCACCTCACGGTGGTCAACCGCGACAGCATCCGGAACTTCGCTCGCAGCTACGGCGACGACAACCCGCTGTACAACTCCGAGACGTACGGCGAGCGCACGCGGTGGGGCGCACAGATCGCGCCCCCGATGATCGGCATCGCGCTCAACCGGCCGCTGTACGGCGACCCGCCGAAGGAGAAGATCCGCCGACCGTCGTTCCGAGGCATCCACGTGTTCGTGTCGGGCAGCACGTGGAACTGGTACCAGCCACTCAAAGAAGGCGACGAGCTCTACAGCTTCGGCGGCACGGAGTCGGTGATCGAAAAGAAGTCCGAGTTCGCGAACCGCTCGATCCTGATGACGTACTTGAACGTGAAGTTCAACCAGCGCGCGGAGATCGTCGCCACCTCGCGCACACTTGCGATCCACACCGAGCGCAAGACCGCCCGCGAGAAGGGCAAGTACGCCGCGATCGAGCCGGCCACCTACACCGACGACGATCTCGCGAAGATCGACGAGGTCTACGCCAACGAGCACGTGCGCGGGGCGGAGAAGCGCTGGTGGGAGGACGTGCAGGTCGGCGACTCGCTCCCCGCCATGGCCAAGGGCCCGCTGACCACCACCGACATGATCGTGTTCCACGCGGGCGGCTACGGGTTCGTGCCGTACGCGCCGTGCTCGAACCGCATCGCGTACAAGAACCGGCAGCGGATCGCACCGTTCTACGTGAAGAACGAGTACGGCGTGCCCGACGTGGCGCAGCGCGTGCACTGGGACTCGGCGTGGGCCCAGGCGATCGGCAACCCGATGGCCTACGACTACGGGGTGATGCGCGACTGCCACCTGTCGCACTTCTCCACCGACTGGATGGGAGACGACGGCTGGCTCGTGCAGCAGTCGAGCGAGATCCGCAAGTTCAACTACATCGGCGACACCCACATCATCACCGGAGAAGTCGTCGACAAGCGGATCGACGATGCCGGCAACGCGGTCGTCGACATCGAGATGCGCGGCACCAACCAGCGCGACACCGTCACCTGCCCCGGCAAGGCTACCGTCGCCCTCCCGAGCCGCGAGCACGGCGACGTCACTCTGCCGACCCCGCCGTCGGACCTCGCCGAGCAGGCCGCGCGGATGATGCAGCGCCACGTGGAGATCGTCGCCGAGCGCAAGGCCCGGGGCGAGCTCGATTGAGCGAGGCGCTCGCGGCCGAAGTCCAGGCGTGGGTCGACCGGAACTGGAGCGACTCGCTGACGGTGCGCGAGTGGTGGCGCCGGTTGTTCGAAGCCGGGTACTCGTTTCCCGCCTGGCCCGCCGGCCTCGGCGGCCGCGGTGCGAACGGCAGCGAGGCGCGCACGATCGTGCGCGCGTTGGCCGCCAATGAAGTGGTGGGCCCGCCGGCTGGCCACTTGGCCACCGCGCTCGCCGCACCCACCCTCCTCGCGCACGCCACGCCGGAGCAGGTCGACGAGCTCGTCCGCCCCATCGCGCTCGGCGAGAAGGCGTGGTGCCAACTGTTCTCCGAGCCGGGATCGGGCTCCGACCTGGCCAGCGTCGGTACCCGGGCGGTCCTGGACGGCGATGAGTGGGTGGTGACCGGCCAGAAAGTGTGGAACTCCGCGGCCGACTCCGCCGACATGGGCATGTTGCTGGCTCGGACCGATGTCGACGTGCCGAAGCACCGCGGCATGACGTACTTCGCGATCGACATGCACCAGCCGGGCGTCGAGGTCCGGCCGCTCAAGACGATGAGCGGCTCGAGCCAGTTCTGCGAAGTGTTCCTCACCGAAGCGCGGGTGCCGGCCGGGCGCCAGATCGGCGCGCTGGGCGACGGGTGGCGTGTGGCGCAGACGACCATGCAGAGCGAGCGCACGATGGTGGCCGGCGGCGGTACCCGCGGGCTCGTGCCGGCGCGCTCGGGCCGCGACGGCGACCTCGACAAGACGGTGGGCGCCGTCATCGAGCGCGCCCGGCGAGCGGCCAAGCAACGCCAGAGCAGGATCCGCGCCGGTGCGGTGCCGGCGAGAGTGATGATCGAGTTGGCACAGCAGTACGGCCGCAGCTCGGATCCCGTGATCCGCCAAGACCTCGCCCGCTATCACGCGCAAGTCCGCGTGAACGGCTGGACGATGCGCCGGATCGCGGCAGCCAGGGGTGCGCTGACCGGTGCGGACGGGTCGATCGCGAAGCTCACCACCGCCCGTATCTGCCAGGAGTCGCGCGACCTCAGCTACCGCATCGTTGGTGCCGACGGCCTGCTGCAAGGCAGCGACTCCCCCATGGGCGGCGACCTGCAGTCGGTCAACTTGGCCAGCCCCGGCAACCGGATTGGCGGCGGCACCGACGAGATCCAACTCAACGTGCTCGGCGAGAAGGGTTGCGGGCTCCCCCGCGAACCGGGCGACGACAAGGACGTGCGGTATCGCGACTTGAAGGTCGGGACGCTGCGCTGAGAACGGTGCAACCCGCCGGGCGGTCGGAACCGAACCAAGGGGGGCCACCGCCGCGCCGCTGGCGGGCAACGGTGCCGGGCTACGCCTGCTGTCGGCGGGTCATGCGCGCCATCATCGCCCGACCGGCCGCGCTCTGGTTCTCCGCCTCGTTGGCGAGCAGCCAGCGCCGGCGATCGACCTCGTCTTCGGCCTGGTTCAAGTTGTCCTTCATCAACGCCACCACTTCGCGCGGGGTCCGGGCGAGGATCGATGCGATCTCGAGCGTGTAGCCGCGCAGCTCGGCGGCGGCCCGGACTTCGTGGACCATGCCCCACGCGAGCGCCTGGGCCGCGCCGATCTTCTCGTTCAGCAGGTACAAGCGGCGGGTCAGTGCCGTACCGGCGATGCGCGTCCAGAAGAAGGAGCCGCCGTAGTCGCCGCTCAGGCCGTTGGGCGAGAACCCTGCGCAGAACAGCGCATCGTCGGACGCGAACCGCAAGTCGCAGGCCCCCGCCAGCGCGAACCCGGCTCCCACCGCCGGGCCGCCGACCATGGCGATCGACACCTTCGGCATCTGGTGCAGCAGCATCGACGCGTGCCGGTCGTGGCGGGCGAGGTCGCCCGAGAGCGCGTCAGGCGGCACGCCCAGCGCGAGGCCCGACGAGTCCGACGCGTCGCGCTTGGTGTCGCCGCCGGAGCAGAACCCGCCCGTGCCGCCTTCAGGTGCCGCACCGGTGAGCACCACGACCTTCACGCCGTCGTCGTCGGCCATCGCCTTCACCGCGGCGTCGAGCTGCTCGGCCAGCGGGCCGTTCACGGCGTTGCGTCGCTCCGGCCGGTCGAGCGTGATGATCCCGACCTTGTTCTCGGTGACCTCGGTGCGGACCACGGGTTGCATTGGGTGTACTCTATACGACGTGCAGCTGGATCTCACCGAGGACCAGGCGCTGTTCCACGAGACCACGGTGCGGTTCATCGAAGCCGAACTGCCGGTGGCGAAGACCCGTGCTTGGCACGACGACAGCGTCGGCTACGACCCCAAGTGGCTGCAGAAGGCAGCCGAGCTCGGCTGGTTCTCGATGCTCGTGCCCGAGGCCGACGGCGGCGGCAGCGTCAGCGGCGCCGGCTTCCTCGACGCCGCCATCCTGGCCGAGGAGATGGGGCGCAACGTGCAGCCGGGACCGTTCGTCCCGATGAACGTCGTCGCCGCGACGATCGCCCGCTGCGGGACCGCCGTCCAACGGGCCGAAGTACTGCCCGGCGTCGTGGCCGGCACGACGGTGGCGACGTGGGCCTGGGCGAGCCCCGACGGCGGTTGGGACGACGGCGCGGGGGTCACGGCCACGGGCGACGGCGACCGGCTGCGTCTCGACGGGGCGCGCGGTGCGGTGCAGGACGCGGCGTCGGCCGACTTGCTGCTCGTGGCTGCGTCCAGGGACGGCGAGCCCGTGCACGTGCTCGTGCCGACCGCCGCCGGCGGCGTCACGATCACGCCGTTGGCGAGCTTGGACCTCAGCCGCCGCTTCGCGGACGTGTCATTCGACGGGGTGACCGTGGGCGACGGCGCAGTCGTGGGGAGCGGCGCCGAGGTGTTCGACGTCGCCCACCAGACCGCGACCGCGCTCACCGCCGCGGAGACCGTCGGCGCCGCCGACGCCTTGTTCACCTTGACGCTCGACTACGCCCGCGACCGCATCGCGTTCGGCCGACCGATCGGCTCGTTCCAGGCGATCAAGCACATCCTCGCCGACCAGGTGCTCTCCCTCGAGATCTGCAAGGCGGCCGCGGTCGCCGCGGCGGCTGCGGTGCAAGAAGCGGACCCCGCCGCGACCGAAGTCGTCGCGATGGCGGCGGCGTCGGTTGGCGAGCGCGCCAACGCGCTCGCCCAGCAGTGCCTGCAGGTCCACGGCGGCATCGGCTACACGTGGGAGCACGACCTCCACCTGTACTTGCGGCGGATCCAGTCGAACAGCGTGCTGTACGGCGAACCAGCGTTGCAGCGCGAGCGCGTGTGCGCGTTCCACGGGCTCGGAGTGGCCTCATGAGCGACGACCTCGGCCGATACCGGTCCACCATGCGGGCGTGGCTGGAGGAGAACTTGCCGCGCCGCTCAGGGGTCGAGCTGCGCACCGCCCACGAGTTCGATGCCGACTCGGTGGCGGCTGGCAAGGCGCAGCAGAAGGCCACGTGGGAAGCCGGCTACTTCGGCATCACGATCCCGGTCGAGTACGGCGGGCAGGGCCTGTCCGACCAGCACCAACGGATCTGGGCCGAGGAGTCCGCCGCGTTCCAAGTGCCGGCGCCGGGCGGCATCGCGAGCGGCGTCACGCTCGGCATCGTGTTGCCCACCGTCTTGGCGTACGGGAGCGAGGAGCAAAAGCGCGGGTGGATCCCGCGGATGCTCAGCGGCGACGAGATCTGGGTGCAACTGCTGTCGGAGCCCGGCGCCGGGAGCGACCTTGCCGGGCTCCTCACCCGCGCCACCCGCGACGGCGACGTGTGGATCCTGAACGGCACGAAGGTCTGGTCGTCGGGTGCGATGAGCGCCGACTACGGGATCTGCCTCGCCCGCAGCGACTGGGACGCGCCCAAGCACAAGGGCCTCACCTGGTTCAAAGTGCCGCTGCACGATGCGCAGGTCACGGTCCGGCCGATTCGTGAGATCAACGGTGGCGCGGAGTTCTGCGAGGAGTTCCTCGACGACGTGGTCGTCACCGACGACATGGTGCTCGGCGACGTCAACGGCGGCTGGCCGATCGCCAACGCGATGCTCGCGTTCGAGCGCGGCGCCGGCGGCGACCACCGCGTGCTCGGCGGTGGCGGCGGTCGGCGCCCGCTCGCCCCCGACCTCGTCGAGCTCGCCGACGCGCGGGGGCTCGCGGGCGACGGCGCGGCGCGCCAGCTCGTGGCGAGGGGCCACATCCTCGATTGGGAGCAGGGCCAGCTCACCAAGCGCGTGATCCAATCGATGATGGCCGGCAAGGCCGACCCGACCTCGGCCTCGCTCATCAAGTTGGGGCTCGGTCTGCGCGACCCGGCGCGCGCCGCGGTCGCCATGGAGCTGGCCGGGCGCACCGCGGTCGCCTGGCGCGACGAGAGCAGCTCGGGCCACGCCGCTTCGGTCAACTTCCTCAACGGCCGGATCTTCTCGATCGCCGGCGGTAGCAACCAGATCCAGCGCAACATCGTGAGCGAACGGCTGCTCGGGCTCCCCCGGGAGCCGAGTGTCGACGGCGACAAGCCGTTCCGCGACGTGCTGCGCGACGCGAAGAGCTGGGGCTCGCGTCGCAGTTGAGCCCCCGGCCGAAAGGCCGAGGGCTCGCCGCGTCGGTCAGATCCGCTCGATGATGATCGCCGGCGCCATGCCGCCAGCTGCGCACATCGTGACGAGGCCGAACTGGCCGTCACGCCGCTCGAGCTCGTCGAGCACGGTGCCGATCAGCATGGAGCCGGTGGCACCGATGGGGTGACCGAGCGCGATGGCGCCGCCGTTCACGTTGACCTTGTCGCGGTCGACGTCGAGGTCGCGCTGGTACTTCTCGGCCACCACGGCGAAGGCTTCGTTGATCTCGATGAGGTCGATGTCGTCGAGCGTCAGGCCGGCCTTGGCGAGCACCTTGCGGGTGGCCGGGACCGGCGCGTTGAGCATCAGCGTCGGGTCGTCACCGACGTTGGCCACTGCGACGACACGGGCGCGGGGCGTGAGCCCGTGGGCCTTGGCGTAGTCGGGGCTCGTGTACAAGATCGCGCCCGCGCCGTCGACCACGCCGGAACTGTTGCCCGCGTGGTGGACGTGCTCGATCTGCAAGTCGGGGTAGCGGCGCAGCACCATCGACCGGTAGGTGTTCTGCTCCTCGTCGAGGGGGATGTCGGCGAGCTTCTCGAACGAGGGTGGCAGCGACGACAGCGACTCGAGCGTCGTGTTCGGCCGGGGGTACTCCTCGTGGTCGAGCGCCACCGAGCCGTCCTCGTTCAGGACCGGCACCAGGCTCTTTTCGAAGCGGCCTTCGGCGATGGCCACCGCCGCCCGGCGCTGGGACTCGGCCGACAGCTCGTCGAGTGCAGACCGTGGGATGTTCTCGAGGGTGGCGATCGCGTCGGCCGCGACTCCCTGGTTGGTCTGCGGGTGCAACGCCCGGAGGTGGAGGTTGCCGTTGTCCATGAACGGCGTCCGGTTGCCGCCGCCCATGTTGGCGCCGTAGCTCGACATCATCTCCGCCCCGCCGGCGACCACGACGTCCTCGAGGCCGGCCATGATCGACGCGGCGGCGAAGCCCGAGCTGGTGATGCCCGACCCACAGAAGCGGTCGAGGGTGACCCCGCTCACGGCGGTGTCGTAGCCGGCGTCGAGGGCCGACATCCGGCCGAGGTCACCGGCCTGGGTCCCCATCTGAGCGGAACAACCGAAGATGACGTCGTCGACATCTCTGGTGTCGAGGTCGTTGCGCTTCGCGATGGCCTCGAGCACGGTGGCGCCGAGCCGTTGCGTGTGCAGATGAGCGAGTGCGCCCTTCCCGACCTTCCCGATGCCTCGGGGGGTGCGAACGGCGTCGATGATCCAAGCGTCTCCCATGCGACGAGGCTATTTGAGTGCCCTCATAGCGGCAATTCGCCACCGGGCCCGCGGTCCCACGCGTTGGCGGCGTTGCGCCGATGCCTACCATCGCGGCGCGATCCCACATCGTCGTTTGCCGGGCATGAGTATACTCTTTTCTGGTCGATCGCTGACGAACCCGGCCTCATGAAAGAAGGAACCACCGTGTCCGACGAAGCAACCGAGCCCGTCCTCGTCAAAGAGCGGCGAGGCGCGGTGCAAGTGCTGCGCCTCAACCGACCCGAAGCCCGCAACGCCTTGAACCCCGAGCTGCTCACCGGCATCGGCCTGGCACTGCTCGACGCCGAAGCCGACCCCGAAGTCCGGTGCGTGGTGCTCACCGGCACGGGCGACCGCGCGTTCTCCTCGGGGATGGACCTCCGCGCCTTCGCCGAAGGCGGCGGCCTCGGTGACGCCGACCCGAAGGGCCTCCAGGGCTTCGCCAAGTTCACCGACGGTGACTTGTCGGTGCCGGTGGTCGGTGCTGCGCAGGCAACGGCCGTGGCCGGAGGGTTCGAGTTGCTGCTCGGCTGCGACGTGGTGGTGGCCGCCGACTCGGCGAAGTTCGGGGTGCCGGAAGTGAAGCGGGCGTTGTTCGCCGCCGGCGGTGGCGTCTACATCAGCACCCGCATCCCGCTCGCCGTTGCGCTGGAGCTGACGCTCACCGGCGACCCGATCGACGCGCCGCGTGCGTACGACCTCGGCCTGGTGAACAAAGTCGTCCCGGCCGACGGGGTGCTCGACGCAGCGATCGACCTCGCCGAGCGGATCGCGAAGAACGGTCCGCTCGCCCTGCACGCCACCAAGCTGATCGTGCGAGCCGCCAGCACCGACATGGCGAAGGCCAAGGAGCTGTTCGCCGAGTGGCAGCCGAAGGTGTTCGCCAGCAACGACGCCAAGGAAGGCGCCACGGCGTTCGTCGAAAAGCGCGACCCGCGGTGGACCGGCTCCTGATGGGGAAGTTCACCACCCGGGTCACCGAAGCGCTCGGCATCGAGCACCCGATCGTGCAGGGCGGTATGGCGATCGTCGGCGTCGCCGAGCTCGCCTCGGCCGTGTCGAACGCAGGCGGCCTCGGGATCCTGACCGGGCTCACCCACCCGACACCCGACCACCTCGCGGCGGAGATCGAACGCTGCCGGTCGATGACCGACAAGCCGTTCGGCGTGAACCTGACCGTGTTCCCGACCACGAAGTCGCCCGACTACGCGGCCTACGCGCGTGCGATCGTGGAGGGCGGGGTGCCGATCGCCGAGACTGCGGGCCCGGGCTCGAAGGACGTCTGGCCGATCTTCAAGGAAGCCGGGGTGGTGGTGATCCACAAGGCGACCTCGGTGCGGCACTCGCTGTCGGCGGAGCGCCGCGGCGTCGACGTGATCTCGATCGACGGGTTCGAGTGCGCCGGCCACCCCGGCGAGGACGACGTGCCGGGCCTCGTGCTCATCCCGTGCGCCGCCGACCAGCTCGGCCTGCCGTTGATCGCGTCGGGCGGCTTCGCCGACGGCCGCGGCCTGGCCGCGGCGCTCTCGCTCGGCGCCGACGGCATCAACATGGGCACGCGCTTTTGCGCCACCCGGGAAGCGCCCATCCACCCAGACCTCAAGCAGGTGTACCTCGACGCCGACGAGCTCGGGACCAACTTGATCTTCCGCTCCCTCCACAACACGGCGCGGGTCGGCAAGAGCGACGTGTCCGACGAGGTCGTCCGCCGGCTCAACGAGCAGGGCGCCAGCTTCCGTGACGTGGCCGAACTGGTGGCCGGCACGTCGGGCGCGGAGGTGATCCACACCGGCGACTTGAGCAGGGGGATCTACTGGGCGAGCCTCGCCCAGGGGCTGATCCACGACATCCCCACCGTGGCCGAGCTGATCGACCGGATCGTCACCGACGCCGACGAGATCATCACGAAGCGACTCGCCGGCCTTCGCTCCTGAGGCCAGCCGCCGGCTGCGATCGCCGCCGCGGCGGGGGCGGGCGGCTGGTCCGGGCACCCGGCCCGCGTGGCGCGCCCCCCGCCCGAAGCCGAAGAGAGGATCTTGGCGACCCAAGCACGGACCGCGTCAGACGAGAACCTCGTTTCCCAACCCGCGCGACGGGAGAAGGGTATCCTTTTCCCGGCCAGCATGCGGCCCCCGCCGGACGGTGCCGTTACGCTCGCTCGGAGGCACGCCGTGGCGAAGCACACCAGATCCGCAACCAAGCCAAAGCCCCCGGCCATCGCCGGCATGTCCGAGCGTTCCAACGGCACCACGCTGGCCGCGGTCGTGGCGGACCAGATCGTCGGCGACATCGCGGCGAGAGGCTGGCCGCAAGGCGAGATCATCGGCTCCGAAGCCGACCTGCTGGATCGCTACCAGGTGAGCCGGGCGGTGCTGCGGGAAGCCGTCCGGTTGCTCGAGCACTTGCACGTGGCCGAGATGCGCCGCGGACCCGGCGGCGGGCTCCACGTCGTGGCGCCCAGCGTCGACTCCGTCACCGATGCCGTGTCCGTCTACCTCTACTACGTGGGCGCCGAGATCGACGAGGTGTTCGATGCACGGCTCCTGCTCGAGGAGACCGCCGCGGAACTGGCGCCGCAACGCATGACCGAGACCGACCTGGCCGCGCTGCGCGGCCTCGTCGACGACGAGCGCACCGGGCGCCTTGTGGACCCGCGCGAGCTGCACCGGCTCGTCGCCAAGGCCAGCGCGAACCCTGCCCTCGAGTTCTTCGTCGACTTGTTGAACCGGGTGGCCACGTTGTACCTGCCCGGGACACCGACGTTCGCAAAGCGCACGATCGTCGCGTCGCATGACGCGCACGCAGCCATCGTCGACGCCATCTTGGCCGGCGACGGCGCGCTCGCCCGGCGGCGCATGGACAAGCACCTCCGAGCCGAGGCCGACTACTTGCGGAACCGGCGACCGTCTCGGCGGCGCCTCGCCGAGTTGCCCGACGTCGTCGGACGCAGCGACAAGCGCGCCGAGCAGATCGCCCGGCAGATCTTCAATGAGGTGGCCACCAGCGGGTGGCCGGTCGGCGAGGTCCTCGGGTCGGAAGCCGAGATGATGGCGCGCTACGACATCAGCCGCGCCGTGCTCCGCGAAGCGGTGCGGGTGCTCGAACACCACCAGGTGGCCCGCATGCGACGCGGCCCTGGCGGCGGGCTCATCGTGGCCGAGCCCGGGGTCGAGGCGGTGACCGAAGCCGTCGCGTTGCAGGTCGACCGCCTCGGCATGACCCCCGCGCACCTCTTCGAGCTGCGCATGGCCGTCGAGATGGTGGTCCTCGACCTGGCGGTCCGGAGCCTCGATGCTGCCGGCGAGCAAGCCCTCGAGGCTGCTCAGGAAGCCGAGCGTTCGGCGTTGCCGGCCGAGTTCGCCATCACCGGCCACGACCTCCATGCCGTGCTCGCCCACATCGCCGGCAACCGGGTGATCGAGCTGCTGGTCCTCGTGCTCGTCCGGCTGACCAGGTTCCACGCCTCCACACCCGATGGGGTCGTGGCCGACACCGCGCCCAACGCGGAAGTCATGCACGTCCACGACCGCATCGTCGAGGCGATCCTCGCCCGCGATCTCGAGCTCGCGCGCCACCGCATGCGGCGACACCTCGACGCGCTGCGTCGTTGGACTCGCTGAGCCGCCCTGGCGGGTCAGCGAAGGCCGTCGACGGCGCGGGTGAGGCCCCGGTCGAAGGGATCTTCAGCGAGATACGGGCTGACGGCCACGACCGTGGCTGCCTCGGGCATGTCCTCGGGGCGATCGTCGACGAACGTTGCGGCGGCGAGGTCCGCGAGGAACGCGGGCCGGTAGCGGCCGTCGTCGTCGCGAACCGCCTTTTCGTAGAACCCGTCGACCAGGTGGTCGATGCCGTGCTGGGTGGCCCGGCCCTGTGCGTAGGACGCGCCGCCGGCGCTCCACAACACGATCGAGCAGCCGTCGGCGCGCAGGTCGGCGAACAGCTCGATGGTGCCGGGACGCAACGAGCAACCGGTGTGCGAATCGACGATGGTGCCGTCGACGTCGAAGACCCACACCTCCTGCATCGTCCAAAGAGTATCCCAATAGGTACACTCGCCGACTCATGAGCCGAGCCGGACGGGATGCGCTTCGTGACCAATGGCGAGCACAGGGGTGGTACCCCGACTTGACCGTCGGCGAGGCCATCGCCCAAGGCGCGGCCGCCCACGGCGACACCGAGGTGGTGTTCGCCGCCGCCGATGGCGGCGAAGTCCGCGTCACGCTCGCCGAGCTGTCCGCAAGCGCCCAAGAGCTCGCGGGCGCGTACCGCCGGGCGGGGGTCGAGCCCGGCAGCACCGTCGTGCTGCAAGCGCCCGCGGATCCCGACGCGACCGTGGCCCTGATCGCGCTGTGGAGCCTGGCCACGACCGTGGTCCCGCTCGTGGCGGGCGCGGCGCCCGACGAGCTCACGCACGTGCTGCGCGAGGCCGGCGCGACCACCGTGATCGTGGCGCCCGAGTGGCGTGGCACCGACCTCGGCACACAAGCCCGAACGAGCGCGGCCAGCGTGGGTGTCGAGCGCGTGCTCGTGATCGGCGAGCCGCTGGCGCCGGGGACGACGGGCGACGTGGCACGGCCGGCACCGACCGACATCGCCGTCATCGTCTACACATCGGGCTCCACGGCGATGCCGAAAGGTGTCCAGCACACCCACGAGACGCTGCTGTTCGGCCTCACGATCATGCCGGGCAACGACCTGACGAGGATGTTGGCCTGTTTCCCGGCCGGCCATGTGGCGGCCCTGCTGAGCCTCGTCCGGCCGCTGGTGGTGGGCGGCTACACGGTCGTCATGGACCGCTGGAGCGCCCGCGCCGCGGTCGAGCTGATCGAACGGCACCGCATCACCGCCAGTGCCGGCACGCCCTTCTTCTTGCAGACGCTGCTCGACGAGGCAGAGCGAGCCGGACGTGATCTCGGGTCGCTCAGCAGCTTCCTGTGCGGCGCAGCGGCGGTGCCGCCCGCGTTGGTGGACCGCGCCTTGGCGAGTGGGATCGTGACGTGGCGGACGTACGGCTCCACCGAGCACCCGGCTGTCTCGTCGGGCGGCCCCGACGACCCACCCGACAAGCGCAGCCTCACCGACGGGCGCGTGACGTTCGGCAACGAAGTTCGCTTGCTCGACGACGACGGCCGTGACGTCGGGCCCGGCGAGGAAGGCGAGATCGTGTGCCGCGGCCCCAAGCAGTTCGTGGGCTACCGCGACCCGACGCTCGACGCCGACGCCTTCGCGGACGGCACGTGGTTCCGCACCGGCGACTTGGGGCGCTTCGACGACGACGGCTACCTCGTGGTCACCGACCGGGTGAAGGACATCATCATCCGCGGCGGGGAGAACATCTCCGCCCGCGAGGTCGAAGAAGTGCTCCTGGCACACCCCGGCGTGCACGACGTCGCGGTGTGCCCGGCGCCTGACCCGACGTTCGGCGAGGTCCCTGCGGCGGTCGTGATCGGCACCACGACGCTGGACGAGTTGGTGGCGTTCTGCGAGGCGGCTGGCCTCGCGTCGCACAAGCGCCCTGCGAAGCTCGTGCTCGTCGACGAGCTGCCTCGCACCCCCGCCGGCAAGGTCCGAAAGCGCGACTTGCGCCCGCTGTTCTGATCCGCCGCGCACGCCGCCCATCGCCGTCGGCGCGGTCCGGCTCGACGGCGCGCCAAGGCCGCTGCCGAGCGGCTGACGGCGCCTTCGCCAGCCGACTACCTCAGCTCGGGCTTGCGCTTGTCGGGCGGAGTTTCCGGCATCCACGGCGGCGCGTTGCCGATGTGCGTGTAGCTCATGCCGTTTTGAATCGACGTGGTGCGGTTCATGTCGAGCGACTCCCAGATGGCGCGGATCGTGCCTTGGACGGCCTTGGGGTTGCGGGCCGCGATCGAGTCGGCGATCTGGCGCGCACGGGTGCGGAGGTCGTCGCGCGACACGACCTCGGTGACGAGACCCAGCCGCAGCGCGGTGTCGGCGGTGATGCGCTCCTCGTTGCCCATCAGCGCCCACCGGAGCACGTCGCCGAGCGGGACCCCGCGGTGCAGCATGCCGATCGGTTCGAGCGCCGACACGATGCCGACGTTGGCGTGCGGGTCGAAGAACAGGGCGTCGTCGGAGCACACCACGATGTCGGCTTCGTTGATGAAGTACTGGCCGCCGCCCGCGCAGAACCCGTGCACGGCCGCCACTACGGGCTTCCAGACCTTGTGCACCAGCTTGGGCGCAAGGATCGCGCCGGGGTCGACGGCGTTCCACACGTTGTTCGTCTGGAACCAGCTCGCATCGCTGCCGATGTCGACGCCGGTGCAGAACGCCCGCTCACCGTTGGCCTGCAGAACCGCGACATGGATCTCGTCGGTGTCGCGAACGGTCTGCCACGCGTACGTGATCTCCTTGGCCATCGTCCCGTTGAAGCAGTTGAGCGTGTCGGGACGGTTGAGGGTGATGGTGGCGACGTGGCCGTCGACCTCGAACTCGATCGCTTCGAACTCCATGGATACGTAGGGTATACTCTTTTAGGTGCGACATCCGTGGGACCAACGACTCGGCCTGTGGTGGATCGCAGAAGATCGACCTGACCAGCCTGCGATCGTCGACTCCGCGTCGGGCCGCACCGCGACGTTCGGCGAACTCGCGGGTCGGGCGCACCAGATCGTGCATGGGCTGCGCGCCCGCGGTCTCGCCACCGGCGACATCGTGGCGTACGCGCTGCCGAACGACATCGACATCGTGTGGTGGCAGTACGCGCTCCAAGAGTCGGGCATGCACGCGATCGCGCTGAACCCTGCGCTGTCCGGCAACGAGATCCGCGCGGTGGTCGAGCACTCGGGCGCGGCGGCGATCGTGGTCGACCACAGCTACGCGCAGTCGGCTGAGCTCACCGACGCCACGTCGATCAAGGTCCGCGTGAGCGTGGGCGGCGCGATCGACGGCTTCGAGCCGTACGACGAGCTGGTCGCCGGGCAGCCCACCACCGAGCCCACCGACCGCAGCTTCGGCACCCCGATCTCGTATTCGTCGGGCACCACCGGGAAGCCGAAGGCCATCGCGCGCCCGTCGGTCCCCGGCGACCCTTCTGCCATCGCCGACTCCATGAAGCTGTTCGGCCGGGCGTTCCAGTTCATACCCTTCGACGGCGTGCACCTGGTGTCGGCCGGCATGCACCACGGCGGCTGCCAGAGCTTCTACCAAGGCGCGCTGACCGTCGGCCAGGCAGTGGCGATCATGGGCAAGTTCGACGCGGCGCGCACGCTCCAGATGATCGAGCAGCACCGGGTGACCACGGCGTACATGGTGCCCACGCAGTTCGTGCGCCTCCTGCGCCTGCCCGACGACGTTCGTAGGAAGTACGACTTGTCGAGTCTCCGGGTGGTCGTGCACTCGGCCGCGCCGTGCCCGCTCGAGGTCAAACGCCAGATGCTCGAGTGGTGGGGCCCGGTGATCTGGGAGACGTACGGCGGCATGGAAGGCGCGGCGGCCATCGCCAAACCTCACCGCTGGTTGGAGAAGCCGGGCACCGTCGGACGGGCCGTCAAGGGCATGGCCATCAAGATCCTCGACGACCACGGCAACGAGGTGCCCCGCGGCGAGACCGGCAACGTGTACCTGGAATCGACTTCTCGCACCTTCGAGTACCGAGACGACCCGGAGCTGACCGCGTCGGTCCACCGCGGCAAGGCGTTCACCCTCGGCGACGTCGGCTTCCTCGATGACGACGGCTACCTGTTCCTGCGCGACCGGGCGAAGGACATGATCATCAGCGGCGGCGTCAACATCTATCCCGCGGAGATCGAAGGCGTGCTGAGCGCTCATCCGCTCGTCAACGACGTGGCCGTGATCGGCGTGCCCGATGACGAGTGGGGCGAGTCGGTCAAGGCCATCGTCGAGCTCGTCGACGCGGCCACGCCGAGCGACGAGCTGGCGGCCGAGCTCATCGCGTACTGCCGCGACCGCCTCGCCGGCTACAAGTGCCCACGCTCGGTCGACTTCCGCGATGTGCTCCCGCGCACCGAGACGGGCAAGCTCTACAAGCGCTGGCTGAAAGACGAGTACGCGCAGCAGACCGCAACAACCTGAAACAAGGAGCATCTGTGGACATCAAGGGAAAGAAGGCGATCATCGTCGGGGGCGCCTCCGGCATGGCCAACTCGTCGGCGGCCATGTTGAAAGAGCGCGGGGCGGAGATCGCCATCCTCGACCTGCCCACGTCGGCGGGGGAAGCCGTGAACAAGGAGCTGGGCGGCGTCGGCTTCTTCCCGGTGAACGTCATGGACGACGAAGCCACCGAAGCTGCCATCAACGGCGCGGCCGAGGCCCTCGGCGGCATCCACATCAGCGTCAACACGGCCGGCGGCGGCATCGGCAAGCGCACCCTCACGCGCGAGGGCCCGCACCCGATCGACGAGTTCCGCCAGTGCATCGAGCTCAACTTGATCTCGGCGTTCAACATCAGCCGGCTGGCCGCGGATCACATGAGCAGGAACGAGCCCGAGGACGAAGAGCGCGGGGTCATCATCAACACCGCGTCGATCGCGGCGTTCGAGGGCCAGATCGGCCAAGTGGCGTACACCGCGGCGAAGGCCGGCATCGCCGGCATGTGCCTCACCATGGCTCGCGACCTCGGCAGCCTCGGCATCCGCGCCTTGGCCATCGCCCCGAGCCTGTTCGGCACCGGCCTCACCAAGGGCATCCCTGAGGAGTTCGAGAAGGCCCTCACCAAAGATGCCGCCTTCCCGAAGCGCATGGGTCGCCCGGAGGAGTACGCCAAGTTGGTGTGCGCCATCGTCGACAACCCGATGCTCAACGGCCAGTGCCTCCGGCTCGACGCCGGCCAGCGCTTCGCACCGAAGTAGCCACGCGCACGCCGCGGCCGCTCGCTGAGGCGGCCGCGGCGGTGTTCGTGTCGGCGGGCCACGAGGGCAACCAGACCAGAGCGTCGTCCGACGAAGCGCCCGCGATCGCGCTATGAACGCATCGTGACCAACCGACACGACCGGACCTTGCGCGGCGCCGCCGCGCTCGTCGGTGTCGCCGACGCCGTCTCACCCACCGGCGAGCTCGACCTGTACGGGCGCGCGCTCGAAGCGGCGATGGTGCGCGAAGCGCTCGACGATGCCGGCCTCACGCTCGCCGACGTCGACGGCGTGTGCCACCACGCGTCGTCGGTTTCGTTCGCCGAGCACCTCGGCATCACCGACACCAAGTTCACCGAGTCCACCAACACGGGCGGGTCGAGCTTCGAGGTACACGTCGAGCACGCCGCCGCCGCCATCGCCGCCGGCGTGTGCGAGGTGGTGGTGGGCGTGTACGCCGCGACCCCACGCAGCGACCGCAAGCGCAAGGTCCGCGGCCGCTTCCCCGGCATGGGTGTGGGCGGCTACGACCCCATGGGCGAGTTCGAGCGACCGTACGGTTTGCGGATGCCGATGGGACCGTACGCGCTGGCCGCGTCGCGCCACATGGCTCAGTACGGGACCACGTCGGAACAGCTCGCACAGATCGCGGTGAGCACGCGCGGGTGGGCGAGCCGCAACCCCAGGGCCCGTTACCAGGACCCGATCACGATCGACGACGTACTCGCGTCGCCGATGGAGTCGAGCCCGCTGCACCGGCTCGACTGCTGCGTGGTCACCGACGGCGCCGGTGCGTTCGTCCTGACCAGCGCGGAGCGGGCGGCGACGCTGGCGAAGCCGCCCATCTACGTGCTCGGCGCGTCGACATCACACGACCACCAGATGATCTCCCAGATGCCGGACCTGACCGTGACGCCGGGCGTCGTGAGCGGCCCGGCGGCGTTCGCCATGGCCGGCGTGAAGCCCGACGACATCGACGTGCTGATGGGCTACGACAGCTTCACGATCACCGCGCTGCTCCATCTCGAAGACCTCGGATTCTGCGCCAAAGGCGAAGGCGGGGCGTTCGTCGAGGACGGGCGCACCGGCCCCGGCGGCTCGCTGCCCATGAACACCAACGGCGGCGGCCTGTCGTACACGCACCCCGGGATGTACGGCATGTTCCTCATCGTCGAAGCCGTGCGGCAGCTGCGCGGCGAAGCCGACCAACGGCAGGTTCCCGATGCGCAGCTCGCCGTGGCACACGGCTCGGGGATGGTGCTGTCGTGCATGTCGACCCTCGTGCTCGGGACGGAGGACACGTTGTGAGCGACGCTCGACCGGAACCGCCCACCTCGGCGACCACCGCCCCGTTCTGGGACGCCACGCGTGAGCAACGCCTCACCGTGCAGTGGTGCCGAACGTGCGCGGAGCCGTTCTGGTACCCCCGCGACTTCTGCCCCGGCTGCCTCGGCACCGACCTCGAGTGGCGGCCTTCGGCCGGAACAGGTCGCGTGTACGCCGTCACGGTCGAGCACCGGCCACAAGACCCACGCCTCGCCGACCGCGCGCCGTACGCCGTGGCGCTCATCGACCTCGACGACGGCATCCGCATGATGGCGAACGTGGTCGAAGTCGACCCCGCCTCGGTCGCGGTCGGCGCGTCCGTCGCGGTCACCTGGGAGCCACTGCCGGACGGCCGCAACTTGCCGATGTTCACGCTCCGGGATGACCGGCATGGCTGACCTCGGCCAGTGGGCCGCAGCAACCCCCGACGCCTTGGCCTTCACCTCGCCTGCCGGCAGCCGGACGTTCGCCGAACTCGACGGGAACGCCAACCGGCTGGCCCGGGCGCTGCGATCGCGCGGGCTCGAGCCCGGCGACGCCGTCGCCCTCCTCGCCGGCAACGGGCCGGCGTTCGTCGAGACGGTGTACGCGTGCCGTGCCGGCGGCTACCGGCTGACGCCGATCAACTGGCACCTCGCGCCCGACGAGGCCGGGTACATCATCGGCGACTGCGAAGCGAAAGCGCTGGTCACCACCACCGAGCTCGCGGCCCTTGCGAGCGACGGCCTGGCCGGCGCAGCCGCCTGCGAGGTCTGCCTGGTGGCGGGACCCGATGCGGCAGGGTCCGACAGCTACCGCGCTGCGCTCGAAGCCGAACCCGGTGACCCGCTCGACGACGTTGATGCTCCCGGCACGACGATGCTCTACACGTCGGGCACCACTGGCCGCCCCAAAGGTGTGTACCGCCCCCCGGTTCCGGCCGAGCCCGCTCGGAACTTGTACGGCTACATCGAAACTGGCGGCGACGTGCACCTCTGCACGGGACCGCTGTACCACGCCGCGCCCCTTGCCTTCTCACTGACGATCCCGCTCACGTTCGGTGCCACGGTCGTGACGATGGACCATTGGGACGCCGCCGAAGCGCTGCGGTTGATCGGCGAGCACCACGTGACGCACACGCACATGGTGCCCACCATGTTCCACCGGCTGCTCGCCCTGCCCGAGGAGGATCGGGCCGCGGCCGACTTGTCGAGCTTGCGTCACGTGCTGCACGGCGCAGCCCCCTGCCCGGTGCCGGTCAAGCAGGCGATCATCGAGTGGTTCGGTCCAGTGGTGTGGGAGTACTACGCGGCGACCGAAGGGGTTGGCAGCATGGTCGACTCGCCAACGTGGTTGCAGCGGCCGGGCACGGTCGGGCGACCCTTGGGCAGGGGTCAGGTCATCATCGGCGACGAGACCGGCGCGCCGCTCGCCGCGGGCGAAGTCGGCCTCGTCTACATCAAGGCGCCGCCCACCGGTCAGTTCCGCTACTTCAAGGACGACGCGAAGACCGACTCGACGTACCGCGGCGGGTACTTCGCCCTCGGCGACATCGGCTACCTCGACGACGACGGCTACCTGTTCGTCACCGACCGCAACGCGAACCTGATCATCTCGGGAGGGGTCAACGTCTACCCCGCCGAGGTCGACGCGGCGCTGCTCGAGCACCCTGCTGTCGGCGACGCCGCGGTGATCGGCGTCCCAGATCCGGAGTGGGGCGAGTCGGTCCTCGCGGTCGTGGAGCTGAGAGACGGGATCGAGGCCAGCGACGCCCTGGCCGCCGAGCTGATCGAGCACTGCCGGGCGCGCCTCGCGCACTTCAAGTGCCCCCGGTTCGTCGAGTTCACCGATCAGCTCCCCCGCGAAGACAACGGAAAGATCTACAAGCGCCGCCTGCGCGACGCGTACCGCGACCGCGCAGGCCCCCCGGCCAAACCATCCCTGCTGTGAGCAGTTGGCCACCCTGGAGGTGGCCAACTGCTCACAGCTCGATGGGGTTTGGAGGGTCAGGGGCGGAACCACAGCGACCAACGCGAGACCGCGAGGTAGCCCATCCGCTCATACACCGGACGGCCGAGGTCGCTGGCGGTCAAGACAGCGGGCAGCGTCGGATCGGCCGACGTGGCGGCCCAGGTGACCGCTTCGCCGTAGCCGCGACCGCGAGCGTCGGGCATCGTGGCGACGAACTCGACCAGGTTCACGCCGGCCGCGACGTGACCGGCCGCGGTGGCCACCGGCCGACCGGCCACGTAGCCGGTGAAGAAGTGTGTCGGACCGCCGAGCACCCGCGCATCGTTGAACTCGCCCCACCGGTACGGCTGCATCAACGGCTCGGGATAGGCGTCGACCAAGGTGTGCTCGAAGGTTTCGAGGCCAGCTTCGTCGACCACCTCGGTGATCGTCAGCTCGGCTGGGATGGTGTGTTCGGACGGTCCCGCCGGGCGCACCATCAGCGGCGGGCGTCCGATGGCCTGGAACCCCGACGGCGCCAGGTCGGGCTCCATCGCGCTGGTGATGACCAACGCGGGCGCGGGGCGCGGCACGACCTCATCGACCCGTGCCAGCACCGAGTTCCAGTCCGGCTCGGCCGACAACACACACGCGACGTTGGTGTAGAAGCCGCGAGGGCCCTGCCACGCGACCGCCAAGTCGTCGTCGACCCGGTACGGCCGCCCGCTGGAGCGGGCCAAGTGGACGAAGCGGTCGGCGGTGGCGGCCAACGCCCGCTCGGTGAACGTCGAGGTGTCGGCGAGTGTCGTCATGCCTCCTGGGCGCCAGATCGCGTCTGGCACCGCCAGGCGGTGGGCTGCTCGGGTTGGTAGGAGCAGTACGTGCCGGTGCGCACCGCGTTGGTGAGGTGCCGGGCGAGCGCAGGGTGGACCGCGTCGATTCGGCGGATGGCGTCGCGGATGCGAGCCGACACTGCCTTGCGGAGGCGCTCGACGGGGTTGCTGGCCGACCGGCGGGCCCGGCCGGCCAGACCGACCGCTCCAGCGAGCTGGTCGACCAGCGCGTCGTACTCGATGCGGGCGTGCTCCGCTCGGCCGAGGTCGTGGGAGGCGTCGGCGTCATCGATCTCGGTGGCGAGATCTGCGAGGCGCTCGCGGTACGCGGCGATGGCTTGGCGGTCGAGCACTTCGTCGCCAGCTGTCGTGACCGCTGCAACCGGGACGCCTTCGAGCTCGGCGACGTGCACCTCGCGGCCCGGCGAGGCGAGCAGCACCGCCAGGTCGGCCACACCTTTGCTGTGCTTCACGATGGTCGTCTGGCCGGCGAACGACACCTGCCAGACCTCGCCATCGCGGCGCAGCTCGTTGACGGGACTGGCCGCCGGCGCGACGTCTGCCGCTTCACTCTCGCTCGCCCGCGCGCCACCCGACGGCCGCGCGCTGCCCGACGGTCCGCGGCGCACCAGGCGGTCGAGGCCGAGGGTCCGATATGCGTCGTTCGCCGCCGCATCGTGCCACGCAGCTTCCGGGCCGCCGCCGAGCACGTCGGCCAGCGTGCGATGCGCTTCGGCCAGCAGCACCCCACCGAAGCGACGGTTGATCTCGAGCGCCTGGCGGGCGTGACGTTCGGCGTCGTCGTGCCGACCGAGGGCCCGGGCTCCCGCTGCGAGGAAGCCGGCGACGGCGCCGTACAACCCAGCGCCGATGCCCTCGAAGGCAACCAGCTCAGCGTACGGTTCGAGCCGGGCCACCGCGTCGGCGAGCACTGGGTGGTCGACGAGGGTTGCTGCGGCGACCACCATCGCCAGCTCCGACAACCACCCGCCATCGAACGGCACGTGGTCGAGACCGGCGCCCTGCCACCTGTCGAGCACGGCCGTTGCACCTGACGCGTCGCCGGCCAAGGCGAGCGCCCTGGCGAACGCGCCGCCGGTGGTGATGTACGGCACCAACTCCGGCGCGTCGTCGACGAGCGAATCGATCCGCTCGATGACCTGCACGAAGTCACCCCGGACCAGGGACAGCACCAGCCCGAGCACGGTCGCGAGCAACGGTGCGTTGGTGCTGCCGGCCGCGATCCCGCACGCCGCGGTTTCGGCGATGGCCTGCTCGCAGCCGGCCAGATCGCCGGCCACCAGAGCCTCTTGACCACGCCAAAGCGGAACGCACCAGGAGTAGAGCGGGTTGGCGACGATGTCGGCCCGGCGAGCGAAGGCGGCAATCTCGTCGTGGGCGCCTGCTGCGTCGCCACGCTCCAGCAACGCGACGTACCGCAGCCGCCGGCCGAGCAGCTCGAGCGGGCCGTCGCCGACGCGCTCGCCGATCGCCACGACCTCACTCGCCTCGCGCAGGCGCCTGTCGACATGGTCCGGTGACGCCATCGCGTCGCAATGCGCCGCCAACGCCCTGGCCAGCACGGCCGGCTCATCCGCCTGGCGGGCGAGCTCGACGGACCGCTCCGCGAGCTGGAGTCGGCGCACCGGCGATGCCGCGAGCGACAGGGCCACCGACAACCTCGCGAGCACGGTGGCTTCCAACCCGAGCAACCCGCTGCCGGCGAGCGCTCGCGCCGCCCGCTCCAGCAAGTCGATCTGGCGTTGGTCGTACAGCCGCACCTCGAAACCCGACAGGTCGAGGCTGAACGCCAGCGCCGCTTGCGCCAGCAGCGAGACGGACCCGATCCGGTCCCCCAGCTCGGCTGCTTGCACGAACGCGCGTCCCGCGCCGGCTCCGTCCCCGTCCAGCAACCGGGCGCGGCCGAGGCCGAGCAGCGCCGCGGCGCGGGTGTCGTCGTGGCCTCGATCGCCTACCGGCAGCGCCGCCAGCGCCCGCTCGTAGTGACCTTTCGCCTCCTCCCACGCCATGGAGCTGATGGCACGGTCGCCCGCACGGACCAGCCACCACGCCGCGTCGGCGGAACCGCCGTCTGCAGCTTCGAGCAGGTGACGCGCAACGACCGCGGGCTCGGCATCAACCGCCGCCAAGGAGGCGGCGGCGCGGCGGTGGAGCCGGCGCACGGCTTCGGGGTCGGCCGCATCGAGCACCGCTTGGCGGAACAGCTCGTGCACGAACGACCACACACCCACGCCCGGCGCGCGCTCGAGGATCCGCAGCCCCGCCGCGCGCTCCAGCGCGCCGGACGTCGCCTCGGCGCCCAGCACGGCCGCGACGTCGCGGCCGGTGAAGCGGCTGCCGAGCACGGCGGCGGCCACCACGACTCCTCGATCGGCAGTGGCGAGTCCTGCGAGGCGACCCTCGAGCAGATCGCGAGCGCCGGCGGGCAGCGTGCCGTGCTCGAGGGCGGACGGATCGCCCGCGAAGAGCCGCCCGAGCTGCACGACCAAGAACGGGTTGCCGCCGGTGCGGCGATGGGTCTCGGCGGCGAGCGCAGCGGCCCGTTCGCCACCGACGATCTCCGCCAGGATCCCGCCAACACCACCGACGTCGAGACCGGTGAGCGCGAAACGCTCCGCCGACGCGCCGAGCTGTCGCAACGGCGAACCCGCCGCCACCTCGGTGTCGCGATACGTGCCGACCACGAGAACGGGCAGGCCCGGCAAGTTGCCCACGACGGCGGCGAGAAGTTGCACGGTGCCTTCGTCAGCCCATTGCAGGTCGTCGAGCACCAGGACAATGGTCCGGCTCGCACTCGCCGCTTCGAGGGCCTGGGCCACCTCCGCGTACGCCGATGCGCGCGCGGAGGTGGCGGCTGCCGTCTCGTCGCCGGGGGCTGTCGACAGCGTCCCGACCGCCCGCGCCCCCGCGCCGCCGAGGCCAGACAGCAACGTGACCCACGGGCCGTGGGCGACCGTGGCGCCGCCGGGCCAGCAGGCCGCCCACCGCACGGTCGCACCTGATCGTCGGGCCAGCTCTGCCAGCTCGCGAGCGGCGGTCGTCTTGCCGATCCCGGCGTCGCCGGTGAGCAGGACCAGACGGCCGTTGGCCTCACCGGCCGCCCTGAACGCCGCGACCAAAGCGCGCCGGATGGGTGCACCGACGTCGCTCGACCCATCCCCCATGCGCGCACGCTATCGGCGGCTGGCGACGCCAGACCCGATCTGGCGCCTTCTGGTCGAGCGATCCGAGGAGGAGACCGATGTCCACGACCACCACCGAACCCACCCACCAGGCCGCCGACGAGCTGGCCACGGCGATCGGCGCGTTCGCCCAGCGCGTGGCCATGGCCACGATCGGCACCTTCGAGCTCGCCACGATCGAGCTCGGGATGCGGCTGGGCCTGTACGCGTCGCTGGCGCAGGGCCCCAAGACCCCGCCGGAGCTGGCCCGCGCGGCGAAGATCGACGCCCGCTACGCCCGCGAGTGGCTGGAGCAGCAAGCGACGGCCGGCATCGCGTCAGTCGACGTCGAGCCCACCGACGGTGATCCCGACCGGCGGGTGTTCTCGTTGCCGGTCGCCCACCAGGCCTGCCTGCTCGACCCGGACAGCCTGGCGTGTGTGGCGCCGCTGGCCACGTTCGCGACCGCCGGTCCCGCGGTCCTGCCGGAGCTGGTCGAGGCCTACCGCAACGGGACCGGCATCTCGTTCGCCGGCTACGGCGAATGGGTCCGCCGGGCGCAGGAGGGAGCGAACCGCCCGCAGTTCACCAACCTGCTCGCCGCGGATTGGCTGCCGACGATGCCCGACGTAGTGGCGCGGCTCCAAGGCGACGGTGGTCGAGTGGCGGAACTGGGCTGCGGGAGCGGTTGGGCGTCGATCGCCACAGCACGCGCGTTCCCGGGCGCGACCGTCGACGGGTTCGACAGCGATGCCGCGTCGATCGACGCCGCCAAGGCGAACGCTGCCGCCGCGGGAGTGGGCGACCGCGCTCGCTTCCACGTGCGCGACGCCGCCACCGAGGAAGGCAGCGGCTACGACCTCGTGTGCTGCTTCGAGGCCTTGCACGACATGGCCCACCCGGTGGAGGCGCTGGCCGCCATGCGACAGCTCGCTGCCCCCGATGGTGCGGTGTTCGTGGTCGACGAGCGGGCGGCCGACGCGCTGACCCCGAATGACCCCGACCCGATGCAGCACCTCTTCTACGCGGCGAGCGTGCTGCACTGCCTGCCCGTCGGTCGCAGCGAACCGGATTCCGCCGCCACGGGAACCGTCCTTCGCACCGCCACCCTCGAGCGCTATGCGACCGACGCGGGCTACTCGACGGTCGAGATCCTGCCGATCGAGCACGACATGTTCCGCTTCTACCGCCTGCACGGCTGAGCCCGCGCCCCCGCCGCCCCAACCGCATCCCCGCTGTGAGCACTTGGCCACCCCCGAGGTGGCCAAGTGCTCACAGCTCGGGGACTTGGGGCCCGGCGCCGCCGGTGGGCTCCGCTGGTGGGCGCTGCTGGTGGGCCGGGTTCAGCCCACGGCGTATGACGCGAGATAGCGAGCGGTGGGTGTGCCGACACCGGTGACGTCGTCCCACCCGGACGCGGCCTGGAGCGTGGCGTCGTCGCCGAAGGTTCGCAGGCTGTACACCACGCCGCCGTCGCCGTTGATCCCGTTCGCGTAGTCGGCCCGGACGTTGCCCAGCCCGTATGGGCGCAGCGTGACGTCGCGGTAGACCCCGGCCGTCCGAGCCCGCTGGTAGATGGCGGGGTTGGCGAAGCCGAGGCGTCCGCCCGCCGCCTGGGTGGCCAAAGCCTGCATGCCGGCCATCAGCGGTGACGCGAGGCTGGTGCCGCCGAGGCGGAACTCGTCGTAGTACACGCCGTCGGGGAACGTCTGGGTCTCACCGATCAGCATGCCGGTGGTCGGATCGGCGTCCATGGCGATGTCGGGCACGGCCCGGCCGTTGCGGCCACCCGGCGGCACGACGCCGTGCTGGTACGCGGGCTGGGGCGACAGCCGGGACACCCCACCACCGGCGCCGTACAGGTAGAAGGGGTTGGCGCGCTGCCAGATCTTGCCGTTCTTCGACAGGACGTACTTGTCGGTGCCCCACCCGGTCTGGAACTGGAACGTGCCGTTGGCCGCGATGGCGTCGCTGGTACCTCCAACGCTCGTCACGTACGGGTCCGAGGTCGGGTAGTCGGTCTGGATGCGGTGGGTGGCCGCACGCTCGTCGCCGCTGTCACCCGACGAGAACAGGAAGCCGATGCCCTGCATGGCACCCTGCTGGAACACCTGCTCGTACGCGGCGACCGAACCCGAGGTCTCGTACATCTCGGCCTCGCCCCACGAGTTGGTGACGATCGATGCCTGGTTGTCGTCGACGACTTGTTGCAAGGTGGACAGCAGGTCGTCGTCGTTGCAGCTCGCCGCGCCGTAGTAAGTGACGTTCGCGGCGGGCGCGATCCCGTGGACGGCTTCGACGTCGAGGGTTTCCTCGCCGTACCAACTGCTCGCGTCGCACTCGTCTTCGTCGGTGAACGTGCCCGGCGCCGACTGGCTGAACTGGCCGGTGCCGAACGGCGCGTCACCGCGCCGCGTGGAGTACGTGTTGGCGTCGGCGAGGATCGTGGGCGCCGCGTACGCGTCGGTGATCGCCACCGTGGTGCCTTGGCCCGTGAGACCGCTGGCGGTCACCCCGTAGGCCGAACGGAACTGCGACGGCGTGTAGCCGCACACGGAGTACGGCGCGGGCGTGCCGTTGAACGACGGCAACGAGCCCGCCACCACCTGGCCGTAGTACTGCGAGCACGGCTGCGCGTTGCGGAAGCCAGCAGGCGGAGGAGCCACCGAGTGCTGGACCCGCTGCGGGGTCGAGAGCCCGTTCACGGCCAGGACCTGTCCCGCGATGCTCGCCGGCACCGAGATGTCGCTGCTGGGCGCCTGCTCGACGCGCCCGTTGTGGTGGTACTCGGCGACCGTGACGCCGAACGCGTGCTGCACGGCCTGCGCGGTGCCCGACACCGAGATGGAGCGGTTGCCCGCGGCGACGCCGTCGACATGGAGGCCGGCGCCGGTCAACCAGGCCTCGACGGAGTCGACCTCGGCCGCCGAGGGCGCGAACCGGGCCCGGTACTGGGCAGGCGTCAAGAAGTGCCGGTAGGTCGCGCTGCCCGGCGTCGACACCGCAGCGACCGCGGCGTCGAGCTGCGCCTGCCCGCCTCGCGGCGCCAGGTACACGCGAGCCGACAAGGCCGACGGAGCAGCCAGAGTGGTGGCCTGGTCGGTCGGGTTGGCCCACTCCGGCGCGCTACCCGGCAGCGTCTTGCGGTTGGCCGCCTGCGGCGGCGAAGCGGTTGCCGAGATGGCGATCAACGGCACGGTCAACGCGCCGAGCGCAACCGCTGCCAGACCCTTCCGGAACTTTGGCATGTCGCCACCTTTCGTCCAGCGCCCCGCCGCCGGCGCAGGCTTTCACCAAGATCGTCGCCCCGCAAGCGATTCGCGCGCGGCTGGGCACGTTGCCCAGTTGCTCGCGCCGGCGGCACAGCCGATCACCCGGGGAGGTCGAGCGCTGCGATCCGCTCAGGCCGACGCGGCCGATCCGGTGCCCGACGCCGTGTGGACGCAGCCGCCGAGCAGTTCGACACGGAGCAGCTCGCCGCGATCTTGCTGACGATCGCACCGATCAACGTCTGGAACCGGCTCAACGTGGCGACTCGCCAAGTCGCCGGCGGCGGCTGGTGACTGCGACGCTCGGAGAGTTCTGGTGCGAGAGCGCCCGAACTCTCCGAAGAACGCCTCAGGTGAGCAGGTATGAGGTCATCGACAGCGACCCGAACGTGTAGCCGTCGACGAACGTCTGCGCCGCAGCACCTTCCGCGTCGGCCATTCCGGCGAGGTACAGCAGCGGGAGGAAGTGGTCGGGCGTCGGGACGGCGAGGGGGTAGTCCGCGTGGCGCTCGAGGTCGAGCACCGCGGCCGGGTCGGTGGTCATCAGGCGCCGCGCTTCCTCGTCGAACCGCTCGGCCCAGTCGAGTGCGCCCTCGAGGCGGCTCCAGTCGATGCGCCGCAAGTTGTGCACCACATTGCCGCTGCCGACGATCAGCACGCCCCGATCGCGCAGCGGTGCGAGGCGCCGGCCGAGCTCGAGGTGGTATGCCAGCGGCTCCGTCGCATTGATGGACAACTGCAGGACAGGAACGTCGGCCGCGGGGAAGAGGTGCGCGAGGACCGACCAGGCGCCGTGGTCGAGCCCCCAGCCGTCGCCGTCGAGGCCGACCCACATCGGCGCGACCACTTCGGCGACCTCGGCCGCGACATCGGGCGCCCCGGGCGCGGGGTACTCGAACGCGAAGAGCTCGTCGGGGAACCCGAAGAAGTCGTGGATGGTGCGCGGCTGCGCCATCGCGGTCACCGCGGTCAGGCCGACATACCAGTGTGCGGACACCACGAGGATCGCCCGCGGCCGAGGCAGCGACGCGCCGAGCTCACGCCACGCAGTGGTGTAGCGGTTGAGCTCCAACGTGTTCATCGGGCTGCCGTGACCGACGAACAGCGCGGGCATGCGGGCGGAGTCGCTCATGACGAAACGCTATCGGGCATCCACAACCTCGAAGCCGGCTCGCCGCCGTGCGACCGAGCTCAGTGGTCGCCCGGCAGAACGTCCGTCTCCGACTGGTGCCACACGGGCGAGTCGCCGGCCGTCTCGACGTTGAACCCGTAGTCGTAGACCAGCGTCCCGCCGAACGTGGCACCCACCGACACCAGCGCGGCGACCACGACCGACAGCACCACGATCCCAACTGGCGTGACGAGTGCGGTGTGGTAGTCGTTCAAGCGCCAGACGATGTCGACCAGGGCCAGCACCGTCACGGTCACCATGACCGTGGCGTGCGTGTTGATGGTCCGCCGAGCTTGGGTGCCGGCTTCGGACGACTTCCACGCGTCGAACAGGCCCGTGAGCGCCGCGAAGACCGAGACCGCCGCGCCGGCCAAGAAGACGAAGGTCCCGGCGTGCCACAGCTCATGGGCCCACGCATGACGATCACCGGCGATCGCAGAGATGACGTCGAAGACCGCGGCGATGAGATACGCCGCGATCGGGAAGTCGGTGAGCGGCGGGTGGAGGGGCTTGCCGGACCACCCGCGGAGACCCTTGAACGTGCGACCCCGCAGCGTGAGCGTGGGCCGGACGGAGAACTTGCGCATCGCACCACCTACCTCGATCGACCCGGCCTCGCGTCCTGGCGCCGGGCACCCGACTGTTCTAACGGATAGGATCTTACTTGTTAGAAGCCGTCTCCTGTCAACGGCCGGTGCGGGCTGCGTGGTGCACCCGGCCCGCCACGGCAATCACAATGGACGTCGACCATGACCGACCTCGATCTCGCACGCCGCATCGAGCAAGTGGCGTCGCTCGGTGAGCCGCTCCGACGCGACTTGTACGCATTCGTGCGTGCGCAACCCGAGCCGGTGAGCCGTGAGCAGGCGGCCCAGGCGCTCGGCATCGCCCACCACGCGGCCAAGTTCCACCTCGACCGTCTGGTCGACGACGGCCTCCTCCGGGCGTCGTACCGCCGGCCACCCGGGCGCAGCGGCCCGGGCGCGGGACGACCCGCGAAGGTCTACCGAGTGGTGGGCGACGTGGAGGTGAGCGTGCCGTCGCGCCGGTACGACCTGGCCGGCCGGCTCCTCGTGCGGGCGGTGGCAACCGCGCGCCGGACGGCTCGGCCGCTCGTGAGCACGCTGGCGGAGCTCGCCACCGCCGAAGGCCGTGCCGTTGGCAGCGAATCGTCGCCGGAGCGAGGCCGCGGCGCCGCAGCGCGCCGACTCCGCAAGGCCCTCGAGTCCTGCGGCTACGAGCCTGAGAAGAACGGGCGCGACCTCGTGTTGCACAACTGCCCGTTCCACCAGCTCGCCGAGGAGGACCGCGACCTCGTCTGCAACATGAACGTGGCGTTCGTGCAAGGGGTGTGCGACGGGACGGGCAGCCGTGGTGACGCGCGGCTCGATCCGTTGCCCGGCGGCTGCTGCGTGCGCGTCGTCAAGCCGTAGCTGCGCAGAGCGGCGCGGGACCTACGCTGGTGCGCGACCAGTGAGTCGTCGACGAGCCGGCTGCGCGACCGGCCGCACACGGGGGAGCCACCGCATGGACAGCCAGCCGACCAACGGATCCGCCCCGGCCACGGAGCGCCGCAAGGGCATGGCGTTGTTCGGCGCCAAAGGGCCGGGCCTGTTCGATTCCGGGACCATGTCGTTCCCGGAATTCGACGCCGACGATCAAGCCGACCTGGCAGCCGACGGGCCTCGCAGCGCCAAGCTCCTCAACGGCAACCTCGACTCGGTGCTGTTCCGAGGTGACGGCGACGACGGTTACAGCCTGGTCCGCACCTGGTTCGCACCGCACTACGTGCTGCCCCGCCACACGCACGACGCCGACTGCCTCTACTACGTCGCCGAGGGCGAGCTCACCATGGGCAACCGCACCGTCAAGGCGGGCGAGGGGTTCTTCGTCCCGGCCCACGCGCCGTACGGGTACGACGCGGGGCCCGAAGGCGTGGTGGTGTTGGAGTTCCGGATGCGAACCACCTTCGACATGAAGGTGCCCGGCGGCCAGGCGGACCGCCTCCGCCGCATGAACGCCGCGGCCGAGGACCACGGCGACGAGTGGGCTGAGCTGCAAGTCGCGCAGAAGGCGGCGCACGCACCCGACTGACCCGTTCCCCGGGCAGTTGTGGGTGCAAGGACCCCAGGACCTCCGAAGTTCGGCGGCGCCAGGTCGGGTCAGGGCTCGACCAGGATCTTGCGGTCGGCCGTGGTCGCTTCGAGGCGGGTGAACGCGTCGCCGACCTGATCGAGCGCCACCCGGTCCGTGACGAACGGCCCCGGGTCGATCTCGCCCCGGTCGAGTGCGCGAGCGGCCGCCGCGAACTCCTGCAACCGGTAGTACACGGCGAAGGCGATCTCGACTTCCTTCATCAGCGACACGATCGGAACCAGCGGATCAGTCTCCAGGCACACCCCGGCCACCACCACGCGGCCGTGCACGGTGGCGGCCTGCGTCGCCGACTGGACCAGCCCGGGCGCGCCCACGCACTCGATCACGGCGTCGAACTCGCCGGGTGCCGGTCCGGCCGACGGGTCGTGCACCGCCGTCGCGCCGAACACCGCCGCGCTGTCACGACGATCGGCGGCGGGATCGCTCACGACGATCTCGCCGGCGCCCAACCGACGTGCCCAGGTGGTGACGGCCACCCCCACGCTGCCGCCGCCGATGACCAGCACCCGGTCCTCGGGGCGGAGCCGCGCGGCGGCCACCGCGTGGAGACCCACCGCGAGCGGTTCCACCAGCGCGCCGTAGTGACCCAGCCCCGCGGTGATCGGCACCGACAGGGCGGAGTCGACGCGGACATACTCGGCGAACGCGCCAGCCGAGATGCCCAAACCGAGGAGGTCGGCCTTCTCGCAGTGCGCGGGTTCGCCACCGAGGCACCAGCGACACGATCCGCACGGCCGCACCGGCAACGCGGCCGCGACGGCACCGGCGCGCCACTCCGACACCCCTTGGCCGACCGCCACCACTTCGCCGCAGAACTCGTGGCCGAGTACCGCGCCAGCCGGGAACGACTTGTACGACTTGAGGTCGGAGCCGCAGATCCCGCACGCGCCCACGCGCAACACGAGCTCGCCCGGCCCGGGGGTGGGATCGTCGACGTCGACCACCTCGAACGTGCCGGTTCTCGTCAGTGCCGCAGCTTTCATCGGTCCGACACTACGTCGGGTCCTCCGGAGAATCGGGGCCTTCGACGCCGCACGGACAGGCGAGCCGACCCATCAACACGGCGCCTGTTCGTCAACACGGCGCCTGTTCGCCAGGCGCAGCCCGGCGAATGAACGGTGACCCGCGACTCGGGCGACCCATCCGCGCAGGTCCTTGGACCCCGCACCCCTGCAAACGTCAGGAGGGGCGGACCACGACGCTGGCCCAACCTCGCTCGGGCACGTCGACGGTGAGCTGCCACCGACCTGTCGCGGGGTCGTGACTGATCGGAGCGTCGCCGGCCGAAGGTCGGCCGGCCGACCAACCGGTCACCGTCACCCGCTCCCCCGCACCCTTGACGAGCAGGCGCACACCACCGCCCGAGGCCGCGTCGAGCGACGCGACCTCGATGCGGGCATCGCCCGCCGTCACGAACTTCGTGGTGTCGCCGATCACTGCGAGGTCGCCGTCGAGCACCGGCGCCAGCACCAGATACGCCCAACCCTCCCGGCCGAGCGACACCGGCCAGCGGTGGCCGGGCCCCACCTTCGAGGCCGTCTGCGCACGCCAGTCCCACACGACGACGTCACCGACCGGTGACGACTCGCCGAGTTGGGCGAAGTCAACGTCGCCTGCGACGGCGTCGTCGGACGGGTGGCAGTGCAACGCGAGCGCGTACGTCCAACGCCCCGCCGGGTGGTCGGAGTGGCACTCGGCCACCATCAAGGCCGGCTCGAACGCGGTGTTGGCGAACATCGAGGCGCCGGTCGCGGCAACGGGAACGCGTGGCTTGATGAGCCGCCCGTCGGCCCGGCACGTGCGCAGCGCGAGCCCCGGGTCCATCCGACCCACGCGGTCGCCGAGGCCGACCGGGCCAGTCGACAGCGCGGCGAGGAGCGCCTCGGGCTCGCCGTTGTCACCGGCCACTTCGGGGTCGGCGCGGAACACGTCCTTGAACGGCATGAGGCCGAGCCCGCGGGCGAGCGCGTTCGTGACGCAGAACCACGCCCACAGCTGGCCCGGCGTGGCGATGTAGCCGTGGTCGCCGCACGTGCGCACCGACGTGACCTGGCTGAGAGTCGTGGTCTGCGCGAGATCAGCCGGCGTCTCCATGCACCACTGCAACGTGATGCCCCGCTCGCGGGCGGCCCGGTCGATCCCTTCCTGCCAGGCTCGGGCGACCCCCGGTCGGGTGCGCAGACCTCGCACGCCGAAGAAGACCTCCACCAACCAGTCGTGCTCGAACGTGGTGACCCCCCACGCCACGCACTGGTCGAGCCAGCGCTCGTAGGCCTCGGGGGTCGCGGGCGCCGCGTACGGACCGTCGACGTACATCGGCAGCTCGGCTGCGATCGGCGCCGCGGACGACAAGTGCCGGATGTGCGCGACCAGCGGCGGCGAGCCCAACCGGCGGCGCAGCGCGTCGACGCCGTCGGGCAACACGTCGGGTCGGGGCTCCCACGCCATCATCGCCGAGGGCGGCACCACCCACTCGTCGGTGTCGAACGGTCGGAGGTCCTCGTGCGGGTAGAACCACGAGTCGAGCTGCACGGCACCCACCGGCACGCCGCGGTCGCGCAGCTCGGTCACCGCCGCACTGACCGACCCGGCCGGATCGTGGCCTGGCTCGGTGCGGTACCAGTACGCCGCGCCGTTGTCGGTCCAGTACGACGGGCGCGCCGCGAGCGCGTCGGCCCAGCGGCCCGGGCGAACGGTTCCGGATCGCTCGAGCAGCACGCGGGCCCACTCGTCGATGCACGAGCGCGGGTCGTCGCCGGCGAACACCGCCAAGTCGGTGCAAAAGCCCGCCGGCACGCTCTCGAGGTCACCGTGCCAGCCGCAGCGAACGGTACCCCCGTTCAGGCCGATGGTCACCTCGTGGAAGTCGCCGAGCGGCGCGACGAGCAGCGAACGACCGTCGCCCGCGCGCAACACGAGGGGCCAACCCGTCGGCGGCCGGTGCGGCAGCAGGAAGAACCCGTCGAGGTCGGGGCCGGACACCGCCGGGAGCCCGAACTCGCAGTGCTGGTACGCCAGCGCCTGCACCCCGGGCGGCGCGCCCCCTTCCACTCGCTCGCCCGGTGAGAACACCGGCCACGGCACCGACGGCCGGTCGAACGCGCCCGTGGCCAGACCGTCGAGGTCGCGACGCGCTTGGGCACGCAGCACCAGCACGGCGCGGTCGTGGTACGCGCGGAGCGCCAAGCGGACGGCGCCGTCGTCGAACACCACCGAGCTCGTGGCCCCGCCGAGGTCGTCTGCCATCTCCACCGGGTCGTCGGGCACCAGCGGGTGCGCCGCCCGCCCTGGCCCGAACCAGTCGGGCGCCCCCCAACCGATGCGCAACAGCCCGTCTTCGACCGTCGCGGCCAGTCCACCGTGTGCTTCGAGCCGCATGGTTGGCAGTCTCGCAGCCCCGTCCTGGCCCAGGCGCCCGTCACGCGCCCGCCGCCCGCGCCTACGGTCGCGAGCGTTCGCAACCCGGAGCCTGACCGGGCAACCGGATCAGAGGAGCAGCCATGTCCACCAACGACGCCTCGGCGGCCGGCACCATCGACATCGGGGGCGACCTCACGGTCAACCGCATGGGATTCGGCGCGATGCGGATCACGGGCGACGGGATCTGGGGCGATCCGCCCGACCTCGACGAAGCCAGAGCCGTGCTCCGGCGGGCGGTGGAGCTGGGCGTGAACTTCATCGACACCGCCGACTCGTATGGCCCTGAAGTGAGCGAGCGCCTGATCGGCGAGGCGCTGTCGCCGTACCCCGACGATCTGGTGATCGCCACCAAGGCCGGCCTGGAGCGGACCGGCCCGAACCAGTGGCCGGTCAACGGCCACCCTGACCACATCAAAGCGGCGTGCGAGGGCAGCCTGCGCCGGCTCGGGATCGAGCAGATCGCGTTGTACCAGTGGCACCGCCCTGACTCGAGCGTGCCGCTCGAGGACTCCGTGGGTGCGTTCGTCGAGCTGAAGGATCAGGGCAAGCTCCGGCACTTCGGCGTGTCGAACGTGAGCGAAGAGCAGCTGCGCCAGATCCAGGCGATCACGCCCGTGGTGTCCATCCAGAACCGCTACAACCCCGGCGATCGCACGTCGGAAGGCCTGGTCGACTTGTGCGAGCAGGAGGACATGGCCTTCCTGCCGTGGGCGCCGATCCAGAACCTCGACGGCAACTCCGGCATCCAAGCAGCGGCCGACGCGCATGGCGCCGCTCCTCGCCAAGTCGCACTGGCGTGGTTGCTGGCCCGCTCGCCGGCCATGACCGTCATCCCCGGCACCGGTTCGCGGGCGCACTTGGAGTCCAACGTCGCCGCCGCCGCCCTCGCGCTGACGCCCGAGGAAGTCGCCGCCATCACGGACGGCGCCGGCTGACCCCGACGTCCGCGAGGAACTTGCGGAGCCGCGACGCATGACCTAGTGCTCTGGCGATGCAGATCGGTGTCGTGTTCCCACAAAGCGAGCTCGGCGGCGACGTCGCCGCCGTGCGCGAGTACGGCCAGGGGGTGGAGCGCATCGGCTACGCGCACTTGCTGGCGTACGACCACGTGGTCGGTGCCGACCCGGAGGTCCACCAGGGCTGGGCAGGCCCATACGACATCGACACCACGTTCCACGAGCCGCTGGTGATGTTCGGCTATCTCGCCGCGGCCACCGACCTCGAGCTGGTCACCGGGATCATCATCGCCCCGCAGCGACCCACCGCGCTGATCGCCAAGCAGGCCGCCGAAGTCGACTTGTTGACCGGCGGGCGGTTCCGGCTCGGCGTCGGCATCGGTTGGAACCCCGTGGAGTACGACGCGCTCGGTCAGGACTTCTCGCGGCGCGGGCGGCGACTCGACGAGCAAGTACCGCTGCTGCGCCGTCTGTGGACGGAGCGGTCGGTCACGTTCGGAGGCGAGCGGGAGAAGATCGAGGGGGCCGGCCTCGCACCGCTTCCGATCCAGCAGCCCATCCCGATCTGGTTCGGCGGTGCGTCGGAACCTGCGTACCGCCGTATCGGCCGCTTGGCCGACGGTTGGTTCCCGATGCTCTATCCCGGCGAGCGGCTCGATGCGGCGCTCGCCACGATCCGCGGCGCAGCCGAGGCAGAGGGGCGCGACGCGAGCAACGTGCCGATGGAGGGCCGGGTCCGCTGGCTGGGCGACGACGAAGCCGACGAGTTCCGCAAGCACGTCGACCGGTGGCGCGAAGCGGGCGCCACGCACTTGTCGGTCGACACGATGCGGTGCGGGCTCGACTCGGCGGAGGCGCATGTCGACGCGCTGGGCCGCGCTTGGGACCTCATGCAGGGCTGACGCGAAACACGAACACGTGGCGGCTGCGCGTGGCCGCCGTGCCGCCCGCAGGCGTGGTGATCGTGAACGTGCCCTGGCCTTGGCGGTACCGCAGCGGCCTACCGTCGGACCCGAGCAGCGTGACGTTGGTGGTGGGCCGCACCGGAACGGGCGCTTTGACGGTGAGCTCGGCGCCCGGCCACCCGATGGCCAGCAGGTACACGACCTCGCCTTGGCGGGTGAAGCGCACGTTGCCGTCGGCGGCCTGCACCCACGGGCGGCTCCCGTAGATGGCCTCGCCGTTGATCGCCAACCAGTCGCCGACGGTGGTCAGGCGGGTGACCATCGGCTGCGGGATCGTGCCGTCGGCCCTCGGCCCGATGTTCAACACGTAGTTGGAGTTGTGGGCGACCGCGTCGGCGAGCTCCTGGACGTACTCGCCGGGGTCGCCGTAGTCGATCTCCCAGCGGTTGTAGCCCCACGAGCTGCCCATCGTCCGCACGGTCTCGGTCGGCCGGCCGGTGTAGGAGCCCGCGGTGTAGCTGCCGCCGTTCTCGAACACGGCGTAATCGCGATGGGTCGTGTGGTCGCCGAACCGGTCGTTGACCACCACGCCGTCGGGGTTGTGATCGAGCGCCTGGTTGTAGAAGTCGGCGATCACGCCGTTGTTCTGGAAGTACTGCTCGGGGCCGCCGATGTCGGCCCACAGCTCGTCGGGGTGGTAGCGCTCGATCAGCTCGCGCAGCTGCGTGCGCTGGAACTGGGCGTAGTCGGCCACTGGCCGGTAACCCCGGTACGGCACCGTTGCAGCCGTGTACGCGTTCTTGGGTGTCGACAAGTTGAACCCGACGAGGCTGATGGCGCTGAGCAGTTCGTTGTTCAGCACGTCGTCCTGGGCGCTTTGCAGTTCGCCCGCCACGTTGGTCACCTTGTCGAGGGTGAGCTGGTCGACGGGCGCAGGGTTGTACCACTCCGGCACCGAGTAATAGAGCCCCACTTTCAGGCCCCGATCCCGCGCGGTCGCCACCATTGGCCCGATGAGGTCGCGGCCGGGCCCGATGGCCGACGTGTGGCGTCCCGTGACGGCCGACGGGAACAGGCAGAACCCGTCGTGATGCTTCGTGGTCATGACGAAGTAGCGGGCGCCGGCTCGTTCGATCAGGTCGACCCAAGCCGCCGGGTCGTACCGCTCGGCCTTGAACTGGGGCAAGAAGTCGTCGTACAGGAACCTGGTGCCGTACGTCTCGCGATGGTGCTGGTACTGCGGCGTGCCGGCGATCTGCTGGAAGGCCCAGTACCAAGCGGACCCTTCAGCGATCCAGTGCGGCGGCGAGTACGACGGCACCGCGTACGCACCCCAGTGGATGAACACCCCGAAGCGGGCGTCGTGCCACCACGCGGGCAGCGGATGGCCCGCAAGCGACCCCGAGGTCGGCCCGTATTGGGACCGTCCCGACGGGCGGCGCACACCGGCAGGGACAGCCGGCGCCGCCGGCGCCGCGGCCACGGGCGGGGCCAAGCCGGTGACCGCCGCTCCTGCCACCGCGGCGGCTGCGAGCCCCCCGCCGAGCACGCGCCGGCGCGACCACGCACCCCCCGACGTCACGCCAGGCGCCGCCACGGGCTCCGCCGCGCCGCGCGCTGCTGACCCCAGGTCCGATCCACCCATCGCTCCCCCGTTCGTGTCGACCGCGCCCCCGGCGGACCCGCCCGCCCGCCGTGAACCGAACGGTTGGCGTGTGGCGCTGGCCAGCACTTCTGACCGCGGGCCACCAAGTCCTGCCCGATCCGCGCCGTGAACTGGTCGGACCCGTTCACCCAGAGATCACCGGCATTCGGCAGGACGATCCCGAACCCGGGTGGAAGCTCGTGTCCATGGACCGACGAGGCTTCCTCCAAGGCGCCGTCGGCTTGGCCGCTGCGGGCCTCGCCGCACCGCACTTGCCCACCGCCAGCGCGTCGCCGGCTGGGGCGAGCGCCACCCGTACGGCGCGCAGCATCCTCACCCGACCCGCCGCGGACTGCCCGATCGACACCGTCGTCGTGTTGATGATGGAGAACCGCTCGTTCGACCACATGCTCGGGTGGCTGGCCACCGATTCGGAGTTCCTCGACGCCGGGCGCACCCGCTACGGGCCCACGTTCCACGTCGATGGGCGCCAACACCTCACGTACACCGCGCCGGGTGGCGCCAAGGTGTCGACGTACCACCTCCCGTCGGCGGCGAGCGACGAGACCAACCCGTGGCGTGGCTGCGGCCACCCGGACCCCGGCCATGGCTGGAGCAACGGTCGGACCCAGCGCGACCACGGCTTCCTCGCGAACGGCTCGGGCAACGACGAGTACGCCATTGGTTACTACGGTGCCGGCGACCACCCTTGCTACGAGCAGCTCGCTCGCAACTTCACGACGTTCGACCGGTACTTCGCCTCGGCGATGACCAGTACGTACCCGAACCGCTACTACCTGCACGCGGCGCAAGGCGACGGCACCCAGGGCGGATCGCTGCCGATCGTGAACGGCACGACCGGCTTCACGTTCCCGACCATCTGGGACCGTCTCCAAGCGCGCGGCGTGTCGTGCCGCTACTTCGCCACGGACTTGCCGGTGACCGCGTTCTGGGGCACCCGCCTGCTGCCGATCACCAGCACGATCGCGGATTACCTCGTCGAAGCCGAGGCCGGCACCCTGCCGCACGTGTCGTTCGTGGACCCGGGATTCTTGTCAGGGATGCGCTCCGACGACCATCCGCACGGCGACACTCGCACCGCCCAGGCACTGGTGGCCGCCGTGGTCGGCGCGCTGATGCGCGGACCCCAGTGGCACCGCAGCGCCGTGGTGGTCACGTACGACGAGTGGGGCGGGTTCTTCGACCACGTCCGGCCGCCGGTGCTCCCCGACGACCGCGCCACCAAGGTCGACGCCACCAACTGGGGCCAGGCCGGGTTCCGGCTACCGGTCTTCCTGGCATCCCCGTACGCCCAACCCGGCCTGGTCGACCATCGGACGTATGACCACACGTCGATCCTGCGCTTCATCGAGTGGCGGTTCCTCGGCGCGCCGGCCGAAGGCAGCGCGGGACGCGGCTGGTGGCTCACCAAGCGCGACCGCCACGCCAACAACATCGGCGCGTCGCTCGCGACGACACGCCAGACCGACTTCGAGTTGCGCCGCGGGTCGGTGCCGGTGACCATCTCGGCGCCGTGTCAGGGCGACTACTTCCAAGACGTACCTGGCGTCGGCGATCTCGAGCGCGCGCTCGACCCGGGGTTGCGATCGCTCGGCGTCGATCTCGACCAGCTGACACAACCGCTGGCCGGCACGATCACGCCCGGGCCGGGCCTTCCGTTGACGGCGGGCTCCGCGAGCGACCTGCTCCCGGTGCCCGACCACGACCTCGCGCAAGCCGCCGAGCCGTTCGCCGCCTTGGGCTACCGGATCGACCCGGCGATGAGCTTGCGCGAGCTGCTCGCGCAAGCCTGACCGCTCCGGGCGCCCGGCTTGCCGTCGACCGCCCGGCCTCAGCCGCCGGCCATGCCAGCGAGATCTTGCGGCCCGGCGGGCGGGTAGCCGCCCGCGTCTCGGATGACGTTCGACCAGGTCGCCAGGATGCCGACCAGGTCGTCGAGGTTGTCGCCCAAGGCGTCGACGATCGGCTGAACGGACTGGTCAGTGGCCACTTCGATCGCCTCTCGGGCTGCTCGGCCCTCCGGGGTGAACGCGCCGTCGGCAACCAGACCCCGCTGCTCCAACCGCTCGGTGGCGGCGTCGAAGTCGGCGTCGGTCCACGCCCGCGACCGGGAGTACGTGCGCAGCGGGAGGCCCCAGTACAGCTCGGTGAGCAGGCTGATCTCGGTGGCGTCGAGACCGGCACCGGTCCAGGCGTTGATGTGTACGTCGCCCCGGTACTCGCGCAGCCGGTCCGCGAGCCGCCAGGCGTCGGCCAGCGGTTCACCCGGCAGGCCTTGCGCGACCAGGCCCGCGAACAGCGGCTTGCCCTCGGGTCGCAGGCCGTCGGCCGCTTGGTGCAAGAGCGCGAGACCCCGGTCGAGACCCTCGGGCGAAGGGCCGAGGATCCGGCGCAGCTGTCCGACCGCACCCTCGGTGCGTGCCGCTTCGATGGTTGCCGCGTCGGTGATCGTCCACCCGTGGGTGACCGCAGGGCCGACGACCACGGGGTTGAACACGCCGAAGGCCGCTGCCACGACCTCGCCCGTGACCTGGCCCATCACCGAGCCACGGCTGCAGAAGTACGCGGGGCCGTCGGGCATCTCGACGTCGCCCATCTTCCCCGGGCTGCCCCCGAACCCGAGCGCGGCGTACGCCTCGTGGCACTCGGGCGCGAAGTACACCCCCGCCGCGAACGGCTCGACGGCGGCAGCCAGCCGCCGCGACGGATCGACCGTGCTCATGACGACGCCTCCTGACGGCGCTTGCGACCGAACCCGAACAGCTGCTGAGCGACTTTGCGCATCTGGATCTCCTCGGCGCCCTCGGTGATCCGGTAACGGCGGTGGTGCCGGTAGATGTGCTCGAACGGCATGTGCCGGGTGTAGCCCATGCCGCCACAGGTCTGCATCGCACGGTCGGCCGCGGTGCAGGCCAGGCGGTTGGCCCGGTAGTTGCACATCGCCACCAGGTGGGTGACCTCCATGTGGTGCTGGCGGTCGAGGCGCTGCGCGGTCGAGCGGATCAGCTCGCGCAACATGGCGGCCTCGGTGTGCAGCTCGACCAACGGGAACTGGATGCCCTGGTTGGTGGAGAGCGGCCGGCCCCACGTCTGGCGGTCGTTGGCGTACTCGACCGCGACGTTGATGCAGTACTGGGCCGCACCGAGCGACGACGCTGCCTGGCGGATCCGGTTCTCGTGCACGAAGTGCTGGGCGAGCTCGAGGCCGTGGTCGATGGGCCCGAACAGCGCGTCCGCCGGCACGCGCACGTCGGTCAGCGTCGCTTCGGCGTGATCGGTCGGCATGTTGAACGTCCACCAGAAGAAGTCGATCGAGAACCCCGGCGCGTCGGTGGGCACCAGGAACGCCGAGATGCCGACCGGCGAGCCGGGGTCGCCGGATGTGCGGGCGAAGATGATGTCGTGGGTGGCGTGGTGGAGGCCCGAGTTGAAGCGCTTGTGGCCGTTGATCACCCACTCGTCGCCGTCGCGAACAGCGGTCGTCTCGAGGTACGTGGCGTCGGAGCCGTGGTTGGGCTCGGTCAACCCGAAGGCCAAGCGGCGTGACCCGTCGAGAAAGCCCGGCATCCACTCGGTTCGCTGCTCGTCAGTGCCGAAGTCGCGCATCATCAACACGGTGGGGAAGTTGCCGACGATCGAGCTCTCGTTCTGGAGATCGTTGTGGAGGCCGAGGCCCTTGGTGGCCAAGTGCTCCCGGATCACCGCCATCTCGAAGTTGGTGGCGTCGCGCCCGCCGAACTCGGCCGGCAACGCCAGCCGCAACCAGCCCGCAGCATCGGCACGCCGGCGCATCTCGGCGAGGAGCTGCTCCCACTCCTGGCGTGGCACGCCGCCGCCTTCGAAGTCGGTGCGCGCCCATTCGCGGCGGTGGTCGAAGAACCGGATGTTGTCGTCTTGTTGCTCGAGCGGCTTGATCTCGGCCTCGATGAAGGCGTCGATCTGATCGAGGGTCTGCTGCAGATCGTCGGGGATGTCGAAGTCCACCGCGTCCTCCACGGGTGTGCGTCGTAGCTGAGCGATCGCTAAGTTATCGCGATCCGGGCCGGGCACGTCCGGCCGATCGATCGGGGGGACTCATGCGCATCCGTCGCACGCCACAGGACGACTACCTCCACCCGCTGGAAGACGCGTCGAACTTCAACGAGAGCCGCTACTACAACTTCTTCGACCGCGGTTGCGGGCTCGGCGGCTGGGTGCGGATGGGCAACCGACCCAACGAGGGCTACGCCGAGATGACCACGTGCTTCTACCTGCCGTCGGGCTCGGTCGCGTTCATGTACGGGCGGCCGAAGATCACCGGCCACACCGCGCACGACGCGGGCGGCCTCCGCTTCGAGGTCGTCGAGCCCTACGCCGAACACCACATCTCCTATGACGGGCCGGTCGTGGTGCTCGACCGTCCCCGCGACATGGAAGAACCGCGCGACGCGTTCACGCAGAACCCCCGGGTCGCCTGCACGCTCGACCTCCGAGTGAAGGCGGTCGCCCAACCGTTCGGCGGCGAGCCCGAGCCCGAAGAAGGCGAGGAGCTCCGCGAGATCGACCCCGAGAAGTCGTTCGCCAAGGGGCACACGGAGCAGCACATGGCGTCGACCGGCAGGGTCACCATCGGCGACGACACGTTCGAACTGCACGACGCCCTCGGCCTGCGCGACCACTCGTGGGGCCCGCGGTACTGGCAGGCCGTTTGGTGGTACCGCTGGCTGACGGTGAACTTGGGGCCGGACCTCGGCTTCGCTGCCACGATCGCCGGCACCGAAGACGGCCAGCGCAACGTCCACGGCTTCTTGTACGACAAGGCGCGCTACGGCGACGACCAGTGGGTCCCGATCCGCGACGTCGAGCTGTCGTCTGACTACGACGAGGGTTGGTATCACCACGCGGTCCACGCCAACGTCGTCACCGACGACACCACGTATCCGGTGGTGGGTGAGGTCTGGTCGAACATCCCCCTTCGCAACCGGCGCGACGGCATGGTCACCCGCATCACGGAGGGCATGACCACCTGGCGCTGCGGCGAGCTCGTCGGCTCGGGCCTCGCCGAGTACCTCGACCAGATCGTCGACGGTCGCCCGGTGGGCACGCTCGTCGGCGCCTGACGGCGAGACAGGTCGGGCCGCGTCGGCCGCGACGCCGGTCAGCCCCGGGGCGGAGTGTCGGCCAACGCGGCGGCGAACCGCTGCTGCTGGCCGATGAGGTCGTCGACGCGCGCCGCCGTCCATCGACGCCGCGACGAACCCGACCCGCGCGACGGCTCAGGGAAAGGATCGACCACCGTCGAGCAGAGCCGCACGATCGCCCGGGCCACCTCGTTCGGCTCGTCGGTGTGAAACTCCCCGGCGCGCACGCCGTCGGCCACGATCTCCTCGACGGCGGCGAGCATCTCGGCGATTGTCTGACCGATGGCCAGTTGGTCGCGGCGGTCGAGTCGGCCGTGCTCCCGCCACGCCACTTGCGATGCGTGCCGTGCCCAGGCGTCGTGTGCGTTCGACCACACCAGCGTGGCCACGGCGACGTCGAGTCGCTCACGAGCGGAGCGGTCGGCCGCGCCGTGCACCGCGCGCGCCAAGCGCAGCGCCACCACTTCGTGCGCTTCTTGGAGGAACTCCCGCAGCAAGTCGAGCTTCGAGGGGAAGTGGTAATAGAGCGCGGCGACCGTCACGCCCGCCGCAGCCGCGATGTCGCGCGTGGACGTGCCGTCGTAACCGTGCTCGGCCATCAGCCCCACGGCCGTGCGCATCAACGCCACACGCCCAGGTCGGCGGCGGGTCCCGGCCGCCGCGCCGCTCGTCGCCACGAGCCGATGGTAGCCACCACCCGGCCCGCCACAAGCCTGCACGGATAGGTCGCCCGGGTCGCGGGTCACCGTTCGATCCGCCAGGCTGCGCCCGGCGAACAGGCGCCGAGTTGATGGGTCGGCTCGCCCATCCGCTGAGCCTCTAAGTTCACGTCGTGCCCGAGGATCTGTCCTACGAGGAACGTGACCACGTCGCGCTGCTGACCTTGCGTCGACCCGAGGCCCGCAACGCGCTCACGTTCCGGACGTACGCGGAGCTCGAGGAAGCGGTGCGCAGCTGCACGGCCCGCTGCTTGGTGATCACCGGCGAAGACCCCGCCTTCTGCTCCGGTGACGACGTGAAGCAAGTGATGGCTGCGTCCCGCGATCGCGCCACCGACGGCCAGCAGGTCGGCTCCGGCGGGCTGACGCCGGCCGCCGACGCGCTGCTGCACACGAACATCCCGGTCATCGCCGCGGTCAACGGCGCGGCCGTCGGCTGGGGCATGGAGCTCGCCTTGTTCGCCGACCTGCGGGTCGCGTCGGAGCGAGCCAAGTTCGGCGAACTGTTCGTGGTGCGCGGCCTGTGCAGCGATGTGGGCGGGCTCGGCCGGCTGGCCCAGTTGATCGGCCGCGAGCGCGCCGCCGAGCTGCTGTTCACCGGTCGCGTGATCGACGCCCATGAAGCACACGAGATGCGTCTGGTCTCCCGCGTCGTGCCGCACGACGAGTTGCTCCCCACCGCTCGCAGCCTCGCGGAGGCCATCGCGGCCAACCCTCCCCTCGCGGTGCAAGCCCTGAAGGACGGCTTGCGCCGAGCGCTCGATCCCGACTGGCGCGACCTGGGGACGTGGGTGACCTCGACGTTGGGCCGCTTGTTCACCACGCATGACCATCGAGAGGGCGCAGCGGCGTTCCTCGAAAAGCGCGAGCCCCACTTCGAAGGGCGTTGAGGCGACCCACCCGATTCGTGCGACCGCACGGAAGCCGGGGAGACTTCCCACCCGGGGAGGGCGAGATGACCGACTACGAACAGATCCGCTACGAGGTGGCCGACCCGGTCGCCACGATCACGTTGAACCGGCCCGAGCGCCTCAACGCGTGGACGCAGCGCATGGCGCTCGAAGTCCGCCACGCGGTGGCGCGCGCCGAGGCCGACCCGGCGGTGTTCGGCATGGTCCTCACCGGCGCAGGCGCCGGGTTCTGCGCCGGCGCCGACATGAACGACCTCTCCACGCTGAGCGAGGGCGGGCAGTGGGGCGAGGGGGCCCCCGAGCTGGAACTGCCCGACGACCCCGACCGCCCCGAAGACTTCCGCGGCGAGTACACGTACCTGCTGGCGTGCCGGAAGCCGATCGTGGCGGCCATCAACGGGGCGGTGGCCGGCATGGCCGTGCCGATCGCGCTGTGCTGCGACGTGCGCTTCATGGCCGACGACGCCGTGTTCACCACCTCGTTCGCGCAGCGAGGCCTGGTGGCCGAGTGGGGGCTCAGCTGGCTCCTGCCGCGGCTGGTCGGCCCCGCGGTGGCCCTCGACTTGCTGTTCTCGGCCCGCAAAGTGAGCGGTGCCGAGGCGGCACAGCTGGGGTTGGTCAACGCCTCGCTGCCCGGCGACGAAGTGGTGGCGCACGCTCGCCGTTACGTCGAGCAGCTCGCGGCCGCGTCCTCCGCCGCATCGATCGCCATCATGAAGCGGCAGGTCTACTCGCAGCTGCACGCGGGGCTGGGACCGGCCGAGGCCGAGTCGCAACGGTTGATGGTCGAGAGCTTCGCCCGGCCCGATTTCCGCGAAGGCGTGCAGTCGTTCCTCGAGAAGCGACCGCCGCGCTTCCCGCGGCTCGGAGAGGCCTGAGGAGATGGCGGGCTCCAAGCGGGCGCTCCCCACCGGACGTCTCAAGCGGACGGCGCTTCCCTCGGCCATCGCGCTTCGCACGGGCGCCGCCGTCGCCGCAGCCCGGGTGCGGGCGTTGCGCGGCGACCGCATGGCCGACCTGGCCGACGATCCCCGGCTCGCCGCCGCGGCCACCCGGGCCGCCAAGCAGATGGGCGAGATGAAGGGCGCGGTCATGAAGATCGGCCAGATCCTCTCGTTCGTCGACAACTCGTTCCTGCCCGAGCAGTACCGCGAGGCGCTCGCCATGCTCCAGGCCGACGCGCCCCCAATGCCCTACGACTTGGTGGTCGACGTGGTCCGGTCCGAGCTCGGCGGTCGGCCCGAGGAGGTCTACGACTGGTTCTCGCCGGAGCCGATCGCGGCGGCATCGATCGGGCAGGTCCACATGGCCCACCTCGGTGACGCCGAGGTCGTGGTGAAAGTGCAGTACCCGGGCGTGGCCGAAGCGATCGCCTCCGACTTGCGCAATGCGGCGTTGATCAGCGTCCTCACGAACGTCATGCAGAACGCGCTGCGCGGGATGGTCGGCGACGTCGACACCAAGGCGATCGTCGCCGAAGTCCGCGACCGCGTCACCGACGAGCTCGACTACCGGATCGAAGCACGAAACCAACAGCGGTTCGCTGACCTGTACCGCGGCGATCCATCGATCCACGTGCCCGAAGTGGTGCCCGAGCTGTCGACCGAGCGGGTGCTCACCACCGAGTACGTCGACGCGATGCGTTGGCAGGCTGCGTTGGCGCAACCCCAGGACCTGCGCGACCAGTGGGGGCTCGCGATCTGCCGCTTCGTGTTCGGTACGTTGCGCGACGCCCGGCTGTTCAACGCCGACCCGCACCCCGGCAACTACCTGTTCCACGCCGACGGGCGCGTGTCGTTCCTCGACTTCGGGTGCGTGAAGGAGTTCACGCCCGAGACGATGGACGGGCTCTACCAACTCGCGTGGGCGTTGCGAGCCAACGAGCAGGACCGCATCCTCGACGCGCTGGTGCACATCGGGATGCTGCGCAGCCGCGACGGCTTCGACAGCAACGTGCTGTTCGACCGCATCGGACGGATCTGGGAGCCCATCTACGGGCCTCAGCCGTTCCGCTACAGCCGAGCGTGGATCGAATCCCAGCTCGAGGAGCTGATGCAGCTGCGCCTCGGCAAGCAGGAGCTGCAGCTCATGCGCCAGACCGACATGCCCGCTGACCACGTGTTCCTCACCCGCATCGTGATCGGCCTCAACTCGGTGCTGGCGCAGCTCGAGTGCACGGTCGACTGGGGCCCGCTCGCCGACGAGATCTGGGGCGAGCAGCCGTACTGAGCCTGCCCCGCCGCCCGTTCGGCTGACGCTCGGCTGACCCGCCCGTAAGCTCCGACCATGCACGACCTCGTCATCCGCGACGGCACGATCGTCGACGGGTCGGGCGGCGAGCCCTTCGTCGGATCGGTCGCCATCGACGGCCCCACCATCACGGCCGTCGAACCCTCCGGCGCCGGCTCCGGCGCACTCGATCGGGGCCGGCGTGAGATCGACGCGGCAGGGCTGGTCGTCACGCCCGGCTGGGTCGACTTCCACACCCACTACGACGCGCAGGCCACCTGGGACAGTGACCTCACCCCATCGGGCTGGCACGGCGTCACCACGGTGGTCATGGGCAACTGCGGGGTGGGCTTCGCGCCGGCCGCGCCCGACCGCCACGACTGGCTCATCGGGCTCATGGAAGGCGTCGAAGACATCCCGGGCGCGGCACTGCACGAGGGCATCCAATGGTCATGGGAGTCGTTCCCCGAGTACCTCGACGCGCTCGACACCCGACGCTGGGTCATGGACGTCGGCACCCAAGTGCCCCACGGCGCGCTGCGGGCCTATGTGATGGGGGACCGCGGCGCCGCCAACGAACCGGCCACTGCCACCGACCGGGCCGCGATGCGCCGCCTCACCCGTGAAGCGCTCGCCGCCGGCGCGCTCGGCGTGTCGACCTCGCGAACACCGTTGCACAAGTCGGTCGACGGCGAGCTGGTGCCCGGCACCACCGCGGATCTCGACGAGGTTTTCGCGTTGGGCGACGCGATGGTCGATGCCGGCCACGGCGTGTTCCAAGCCGCGCTCGAACACCAGGCCATCCGTGAGGCGTTTCCCTGGCTGGCCGAGCTGGCACGGCGAACGGGCCGGCGCGTCACGTTCAACCTCCAGCAGACCGACCAGGCACCCGGCTTGTGGCACGACGCGGTCGCGTTTCTCGACCGGTGCGCCACCGAAGGCACACCGGTCTTCGCACAAGTGCACGGTCGGCCGGTCGGCGTGTTGCAGGGTTGGGGCGCGACCATCCATCCCTTTTCGCTGAAAGCCGCATGGGGCCAGCTCGCGTTCTTGCCGCCCGCCGAGCGTCTGGTGGCGCTGCGCACCGAGACCGTCCGCCACGACCTCATCGACGGCCCGCCGGCCGACCTCGACTTCGGCGACTTCGCCACTTTCTTGACCACCAGCTGGCACAAGATGTTCTGCTTCGAGGGCGAGACCGACTACGAGCCGCCGCCCGAGAGCTCGGTGGCCGAGATCGCCGCCCGCACCGGCCGGCGGCCGGAGGACGTCGCGTACGACCACCTGCTGACCAACCGCGGCGAAGGGGTGCTGTACTTCCCGCTGTTCAACTACAGCGACGGCAATCTCGACCTGTTGTGGTCGTTGCACCAGCACCCCCGCACGCGCATGGGTCTGGCCGATGGTGGCGCGCACGTCGGTTCGATCTGCGACGGCTCCACCCCGAGCTTCATGGTCACCTTCTGGACCCGTGACCGCCGCCGCGGCGAACGGCTCCCGCTCCCGTTGATCGTGCGACGCCAGACCCACGACACCGCCGAGCACTACGGGCTGACCGACCGGGGCCGGTTGGCACCAGGACTGCGCGCCGACGTCAACGTGATCGACCTCGAACACCTCGACGTCCATCGGCCGACGTTGGCGTACGACCTGCCCGGCGGCGCCAAGCGCTTCGTGCAGGGCTCTGACGGCTACCGCTTCACGATCTGCCGGGGCGATGTCGTGCGCGAGGACGACGAGTTCACCGGCGCGACGCCCGGCCGCCTGGTCCGCGGCCCGCAGTCGCGCCCTGCTTGATCCTGCCGGCGGCCAACCGGAGCGCCGCGTCGTTCACGGCCATGAACAGTGCGGTGGCATCGTCGACGATCTGGTCGATCGACACGTCGATGCGACCGTCGAGCCACGCCACGGCCAGCTCCGTGAAGCCGCCGACGAGGACCGCGGCGCTGATCTTCGCCACCGGCTCGCCTTCTGCTGCGGGACCATGCCAGGCGACCGCGTCCTGCTCCACCAAGTCGACCAGCGCGTGGCCGGTGTCGAGCCGGCGGCGGTTCAGCGCTTCGTTCCCCAACGCTTCGACGTAGAGGATCTGACCGCGCCGGCGGTCCGCCTCGATGAACCGCAACACCGCCCCGAGCACCGCACGCACTTGGGGTTCGAGCTCACCTGCGACCGTACCGTCGGCCGGCCCACCCGCCGCCTCGACGGCCTGACGGACCGCCTCGCCCATCTCGATCACCACATGGTCGTACACCGCGATCAGCAGCGCATCGAGGTCGGTGAAGCTCTCGTAGAAATACCGCGGGTTCAAGCGGGCACGCTGGCAGACGCCCCGAACCGTGGTGGCCGACCAGCCTTCGGTACCGAGCAGTTCGTACGCAGCGCGCAGGAGCAGTCGGCGTCGCTCCTCTCGACGCTCGTCAGCGGTGAGTCCCACCCAGCGGACGTCGTGGCGGGTTCGACTACGGGAAGGTCCTGAAGTTGGCAACGCTCGTTACCATAGTCGACCGCCTCTTCAGACCGAGTGGTTTGAGATTCAGACCGAACGGTCTAAGCTGCCGGCGTGCCACTCCCCCGGTTCGAGAAGCTGCCCGATGAGCGCCGACGAGAAGTGCTCGACCATGCGATCGGGGTCTTCGCACAGGCCGGCTACGAAGGCACCTCCTACAACCGGATCATGGCCGACCTCGGGCTGTCGAAAGGCGCTGCGTACTACTGGTTCGCGGACAAGGAAGACCTGTTCCGCACCGTGCTCGCGGAGTCGATCGCCCGCTTGCACGCCGCGCTCGGCGACGTGCCGGTCGCCTCGTCGAGAGCGGCGTTCTGGCGCGACTTTCGCGCCGCGTTCGCGCGCATCGGCGACTTCTATCGCCAGGAACCGGCAGCAGCCGTGCTCGCCATCGGTTTGCTCCGCCGCCCCGACGACCCGACGCTGACCGCCTCGGGCGAGAAGTGGTTCGAGACGTTGATCGCCGAGGGTCGCCGGGTGGGCGCGGTCCGCAGCGATCTGCCCGGCGACCTGCTGGCGCACCTCACGTTCTCGATCGCCGAGGCCGGCGACCAGTGGTTGGCCCACCACGTCCAGGACCCGGGCAGCGACCCTCGCGTGCCCGAGATCGTCGCTTCGCTCACCGACATCGTCGAGTCGGTGTTGCGGGCGTCGCGCACCAAAGGAGGCTCCGCGACATGACCGTCACCGACACGCACCACTACCCCGAAGGCTGGTACGCGATCGAACGTTCCGCCCGGGTGCGCCGGCGCCCGGTGGGCGTGCGGCGGTTCGGCCTCGACCTCACGTTGTGGCGAGACACCGACGGCACCATCGCCTGCGTCCCATCGCCGTGCCCGCACCGCGGCGCCGACCTGTCACAAGGCAACGTGCACGACGGCGCGCTCGTGTGCCATTACCACGGGTTCGCGTTCGGCGCCGATGGCGGCTGCCGGCACGTGCCCTGCGACGGGCCCGATGCCCGCCGCCCGCCTCGGTTGCGCACCACTCCCCGGCCTGTCCGCGAGGAGCACGGCCTGGTGTGGACCTGGTGGGGCGCAGGCGAGCCCGCCGACGGGCCGGTGCCGTGGTTCGACGACCTGCACGACGACCCGGGCCAGGCAGTCGTCTCGCTCGAGTACGGCTGCCACCTCAGCCGCTTCATGGAGAACACGTTCGACGTCCACCACTTCGCGCACGTGCACCGCTGGGTGCTCCCGACTGCCGGCTCGCACGTCACGCTCACCGAGTCCGGCGCGGACGGCGACCGGATCTCGATCGCCGGCAGCCTCACCGCACTGCCGGGCGAACGGGGTCGCCGGCCGATGGACTTCCACATCCGCGCGCGCTTCCCGACCACCGTCCACCTCCGCCTCGCCGGCACCGAGTTCGTGGTCATGGCGGCACCGATCGATGACCGCCACACATGGGTCGCGGCTCGCTACTACCTCCGCCAGCTGGGCTCGGGGCGAGTGGCCCGCGCCGCGAGTTGGCTGTTCGCGCAAGCCGACGCCCAGATCGCCCAGCGACAGGACCGCCGGGTGCTCGACGCCATCCGGCCGGTCGTCGGCGGACCACACGAGAACGTGCTCGCCCGGGCCGACCGCGGGGTGTCGCTCTGGTACCGCCTGGCGACAGCCACGGAGCGAGCCGTCGACGTCCGCGCTCGGGCCGGGTGACGCGCTCGGGCACTACCTTCAACCGGGTGGACCTGAGCAAGCAGCGCAAAGTCGAGCTCCTGTCGGGCCGGTCCGACTGGTATCTCGAGGCGATCCCCGAGCGGTCGCTGCCGGCGATCATGATGACCGACGGCCCGCACGGCCTGCGCAAAGTCGAGAGCGAGAGCTTGATCGACATCGCCGGCTCCGCCCCGGCCACGTGCTTTCCCACCGCGGCCGGGCTCGGCGCCACGTGGGACCCGGCGCTGGTGCGCGAGATCGGCGAGGCGATCGGGCGCGAGGCCCGAGCGTCGGGCGTGTCCGTGGTGCTGGGGCCAGGCGTCAACATCAAGCGGCATCCACGATGCGGCCGCAATTTCGAGTACTACTCCGAAGATCCGCTCATCTCGGGGGTGCTCGCGGCGGCGTTCATCAACGGTGTGCAGCTCAACGGGGTCGGCACGAGCCTCAAGCACTTCGCGGTGAACAACCAGGAGGCCGACCGCATGGTGGTCGACGCCGTCGTCGACGAACGCACCCTGCGCGAGATCTACCTCCCGGCATTCGAGACCGCCATCGCCCGCGCGCACCCGTGGACGGTGATGTGCGCGTACAACCGTGTGAACGGCCCGTACTGCAGCGAGCACCATTGGCTGCTCACCGAGGTGCTCCGCGACGAGTGGGGGTTCGACGGGCTGGTCGTCAGCGACTGGGGCGCCGTCAACGACCGCGTCGCCGGCGTCAAGGCCGGCCTCGACTTGGAGATGCCAGGTGGATCCGGCGCGTACGACCCGTCGGTCCTCGCTGCGCTCGACGACGGCTCCCTTCGCACCGCAGAGCTCGACGCCTGCGTCGAGCGCGTGATCGGGCTGGCCGAGCGAGCCACGTCCGCGGTTGCGGCGATCCCTCCGCCGGGGCCGGACCCCGAGACCGGTGCCGCGACGTTCGATGCCGACGCGCACCACGCGCTCGCTCGGCGCGCCGCGTCCGCGTCGACGGTCCTGCTGCACAACTACGACCACGTCCTGCCCATCGATCCTGGCGCGCACGTCGCCGTGATCGGCGGCTTCGCGGAGAAGCCCCGCTACCAGGGCGCGGGCAGCTCCGGCGTCAAGCCGACCCGGCTCGACTCGCCGCTCGAAGAGCTGCGCGCGATCGCTCGTCCCGCCGGTGGCCGGGTCACGTACGCGCCGGGCTACGAGGCCGACGCGGGCGAGCGCCCCGACCTGATCGACGACGCCGTCGCCATCGCCCGCAACGCGGAGTTGGCCGTCGTCTTCGCCGGGCTCCCACCGCGGTGGGAGTCGGAAGGGTTCGACCGCGACCACTTGCGCCTGCCGTACCAGCACGACCAGCTCATCCGGGCGGTCGCGGCGGCCAACCCGCAGACCATCGTCGTGTTGTCCAACGGCGGCCCGGTGCTGATGCCGTGGGTCGACGACGTGCCCGGGATCGTCGAGGCCTACCTCGGTGGCCAGGCGATGGGCGGCGGGATCGCCGACGTGCTGTACGGGTTGGCCGAGCCCGGCGGCCGCTTGGCCGAGACGTTCCCGAACCGCCAGGCCGACGTCCCCTCCGATGCATGGTTCCCGGGTAGCGGCCGGCAGGTGCAGTACCGCGAAGGGCTGTACGTCGGCTACCGCTGGTTCGAGTCTGCCGACGCCGACGTCTTGTTCCCGTTCGGGCACGGCCTCTCCTACACCACCTTCGAGGTCGGCGAGCCGGCGCTGTCGGCCGCGGCGATCGACGCCGGCGACCAGACCACGGTGACGGTCGACGTCACCAACACCGGTGGGCGGGCCGGGTCCGAGGTCCTGCAGGTCTACGTGCGGCCGGTCAGCTCCCCCATCGCCCGCCCCGAGCGGGAGCTGCGCGACTTCGCCAAGGTCCACCTCCAGCCGGGCGAGCGCGCCCGCGTGCAGTGCACGCTCGGGCCACGCGCCTTCTCTCACTGGGATGTCGACACGGGTGCGTGGCAGATCGTCGACGGCGAGTACGAGATCCTCGTGGGGACGTCATCGCGCGACATCCGCGGGGTGCTGCCGCTGAAGATCCGGTCCGACTTCGCACCGGCGACCAACCCCGACGATCCGTACCGCAACCCGTTCCCCGATGGCTGGACGGTGAGCGACGAGGCGTTCACGGCCTTGCTGCGCCACCCCATCCCCGAGCCGGACCCGATCCGTCCGTTCCACCGCAACAGCACGCTCGGCGACCTCGGCGACAGCCCGGCCGGACGACCCCTGCTGACCGTCGCTCGCGCGATCGCGGCGCGGGCCACCGCCAAGATGGACTCCGAGGGCGGCATTGCGGTCATGGTCGACCGGGTCCTCCAAGAGGCGCCGCTGCGCAGCCTCAGCACCATGTCGAAAGGTCGCTTCTCGCTCAAGGCGCTCGACCGGAGCATCCGCGCGCTCAATGCAGTGTCGGGTCGCTCGGGCCGCCGGCGCAGGCCACCACGTGGGTGACGCACCGCCAAAGCCGACGTGAACCCTCGGCGTCTGCCATGCTCCTCCGGTGACCACCATCACCGACCCGCGACTCGAGGGCACGATCGCCGCCGGGAAGGACCGCAAGCTCGGATTCGCCGAGTTCGGTGACCCCCAAGGGCGGGCGTTCGTGTGGCTCCACGGCACGCCCGGCGCCCGACGCCAGATACCGGAGGACGCCCGCCTCCACGCCGCCGCGCACGGCCTGCGGGTGATCGGCATCGACCGACCCGGCACCGGCCTGTCGACCGATCACGTCTACCCGAACGTCCGGGCGTGGGCCGCCGACCTCGAGGCGCTGGTCGACAAGCTCGGCATCGACGAGCTCGGCGTCATCGGGCTCTCCGGCGGCGGGCCGTTCGCCCTCGCGTCCGGGGTCGGGCTCGGCGAGCGAGTCCGGGTGATCGGCGTGCTCGGGGGCGTCGCGCCGACCCAGGGCCCCGACGCCATCCGAGGCGGACTCACCCAGCTCGGCGTCACGATGGCGCCGGTGATCGCACGCACCCGCGGACCCCTCGGCGCCGGCATCAGCCAGGCGATGCGGCTGCTGCGACCGGTCGGCTCCCCTGCGCTCGAGATCTACGCCCGGTTGTCGCCGCCCGGCGACCGGCGCCTGCTCGGCCGTCCCGAGTTCAAGGCCATGTTCCTCGACGATCTGCTCAACGGGCGACGCCGCCCACGCCTCGCCGCGCCGCTGTCGGACGTGCTGTGCTTCAGCCGAGATTGGGGCTTCGCCGTCGGTGACGTCACCCAGACCGTGATCTGGTGGCATGGCGACGCCGACCACATCATCCCGTACCACCACGGCCAGCACATGGTGGAGCGGCTCCCGAACGCCGAGCTGCGCACGATCCCCGGGGAGAGCCACCTCGGTGGCCTCGGCGCGGCCGAGGAAGTGCTCACCACCTTGGTCGACAAGTGGGGCCCGACCACGCGGTGACCCGACGCCTGCGGGTCACTTCCGGCGGGTGCGTGGCTTGTTGCCAGGGTGGCGCAGGGCGACGGCCGCTTCGGGCGACGTCGGCACGAACACCGCCGTCTCCTGCAACTCCAACGTCACGGTGCCGGCGTCGTGGCTCCGGTACGCGATCGACGCGTCCTGACCGACCGTGAGGTCGAAATCGCCACCCCGCTGGCTCAGCACCACCGCGCCGTCGACGGCGGGCGCCCACACGACCGGGCCGTTCAGGATCAGACCCAGGTGCTGCAGCAGCGGGTAGCCGCCCTTGTCGGTGGTCTCGATGACCCCCTCGTAACAGCGGGGCCCGAGCGCGATCGCGTACGGACCGGCCACGCCCGCGGACTTCAGCACCGCCACGGCCTTGGCGACGTGGTTGGGGTACCGCTCGAAGTCGGCGCTCAGCTCGATCGGGGCATGCGGCGACGCCGCGGCAATGCCCTCGATCTGGGCGGCGGGATAGCCCTCGAACACCAAGTGGTCCTCGGCCGTCGCCAGCGCGCGGCAGGCGTCGACCACCGCGTCGAGGTCGGCGTCGCAGGCGCCACGGTCGATGGCGTCGAGCTCTGAACGCTGCAACGTGAACGGCCGGTGCAGCTCGACGTAGGGGAGGACTTGGCGGCGGGTGGCCGTCACGCCGTCGTCGGGCTGTGGGGTGAGCGTGTCGAGCCGGCCGAGGCTCAACGCCGACGCGTCATAACCGGTGGGTCCGTGGAAGTCGACCAACTTCCGGGCAGCCAGGAAGTGCGACAACGTGCGGGTGGCCTCGGCCTCGATCTCCGACCAACCGGCGTCAGAGATGGGGGCGAGCTCGCGGTGCAAGTGGTTCATCGGTGCAGGGCTCCTCGGATCAAGGGCTCGAGCGGGTGGGCAAGGCGCACGGCTCGATTACGGAGACGGATGGGTCCAGGGCACGAGCCCGGCCGTGCGGATGGCGTCGGAGTCGCGCAAGGAGCCGAGCCCGAGGCTGCCGTCGGTCGGCGCGCCGGACGATGCTGCGCCAGCGGTGTCGCCGGGCTCGCCGTCGCCCGCCGCGCCTTCGTCGCCGACGTGCTCGATGCCGAGTATCGAGCCTTCGGTGAACAGGTACGTGCGGAGCTGCTCGTCGAGCTTGGGGTCGCGGCGGCGCAGCCATTCGAGGGTCATCGCCGCGTGCTCCTTCTCCTCGTCGCGGTTGTGCGCCAGCACTTGGGCGAGCTCGGGATCGTCGGTGGCATCGACGCGCTGGTCATACCAGTCGACCGCCTCGAGCTCTTCGATCAACGACTGCAGCGCCCGGTGGTGGTCAATGGTCTGAGGACGGAGCCGGTCGACCGGCTCGTGGTAGCCCTCGCTGGCCATGCATGCCTCCTCGCGGCTCGGACGTTCGGACCAACTCACCATAACGGTCGAGCGACACGGCCGACGCCGGGAGGCACCAACCCGCGCTGCGGCGGTACCGTCAACACATGACCACGACCAGCACCGACATCGTGTCGGACCGCCTCGATCAGCTCCTCTCAGAGGTCGACCCCGCCACGGCGGATCCCATCGAAGTGCGAGGTCGCCAGTACGACCTGGGGCTGGCATGGGTGCACTTCCCCGCGGGTTGGGGCGGCCTCGGTCTTCCCCCGAGCCGCCAGCGCGAAGTCGACGAGCGGTTGCGCGCCGCGGGCCTCCCGGCACCCGGATCGGATCACTTCTTCGGCCTCACGCTCGCCGGCCCGACGGTGGTCAGCCACGGCAGCGACGAGCTGCGAGGTCGGCTGTTGCGGCGGATGTTCACCGCCGAGGACGTGTGGTGCCAGCTGTTCAGCGAGCCTGGTTCCGGCTCCGATCTGGCGAGCTTGTCGACCCGTGCGGTGCGCGACGGCGACGAGTGGGTGATCACCGGCCAGAAGGTGTGGAACACCTTGGCGCACTTGGCCGACCGCGGCATGTTGGTCACCCGCACCGACCCCGACGTGCCCAAGCACAAGGGCCTGACGTACTTCGCGCTCGACATGCATGCACCCGGCGTCGAGGTCCGCCCCCTCTTTCAGATCACCGGCGAGGCCGAGTTCAACGAGGTGTACCTCACCGAGGTTCGGGTCCCCGACGCGGACCGCATCGGCGACGTCGGCGACGGATGGCGCGTGGCCATGACCACGCTGTCCAACGAGCGGACCACCATCGGCGGCGGTGGCGGCGGCCTCCCGCCGCGCGGCTCGGGCTCCATCGCGGAAGCGGTACGGATCTGGCGGGACGAAGTCCTCCAGCACGATCCGGCCACCCGCGACCGGCTGGTCCGGCTGTGGATCGAGGCCGAGGCGCTGCGCCTCACCAACGTGCGCGCCGGCCAGAACCGCAAGGCGGGCAACCCCGGGCCCGAAGGGTCGATCGCCAAGCTGATGTTCGCTGAGGTCAACAAGGCCATTTACGAGCTGTGCGTCGACTTGCTCGGCGCCGCCGGCCAGACCGGCTACGAGTACTCCCACACCCGCAGCGAGGCCCTCGGGCTCACCGGCCCGCCCGGGTCGGCACGCAAGATGTTCCTTCGGTCGCGGGCGAACTCGATCGAGGGCGGCACGTCGGAGATCCAACGCAACATCCTCGGCGAGCGGGTGCTGGGCCTGCCCGGCGAGCCCCGCTCCGACAAGGACCTGCCCTGGAAGGACGTCCCCCGAAGCTGACCCCCACCCCATTCCTGCTGTGAGCACTTGGCCACCCAGGAGGGACGTACGTGCTCACAGCACTGGATGTCGGGACGCGCAACGCCCCCGACCATCGGCCGGAGCCGTCGATCGGGGGCGTTGATCGGGGGATCGGGAACGTCAGCCGAGCGGGACGAGCCCGAGCAGGCTCGCGTGGAACGCCTGGGTGCCCGTGACGAGATGGGCGTTCGGGCCGCCGTGGCTGTGCATGTAGGCCAGCATGTGGCCGAGGTCCGAGACGTTGTTGCTGCCCGGGGTCGGCAGGAGCGTCAGCGTGCTGAGCACGCCGATGGCCTGGCCGTTGGCGTTGAGGAAGCCACTGCCCGAGTCGCCGGGGATGCCGGGGGTGAGCGTGTACACCTCGTGGCTCCAACCATTGCCCTGGTCGCCGAAGCTGAGGCCCGTCTTCGGGCTCAGCAGGCTGATGCCGGCTCGCAGCTCGGAGTTGCCGTAGCTGTAGACGAGCTGGCCGGACGTGGTCGACGGGCCGACACCGGTGGGCCCACCGAAGCTCGGCACCGAGGGATTGACGAGGCCCACCGCGCTCGCCGGGATCTTGACGAGCGCGATGTCGTTGTATGCGCACGCATTGGCGTCGGTCTCGTGGTTGGCCTGCATGGTGAGCCACGACGAGTAGACGATCGTGCCCTGCACGCCGGTGTCACCGATGTCGACCGGCGTGCCGAGCGGCAGTGAGCCGGAGGTGCAGCCGTCGGTGTCGGTGGAGGCACCGGTGCTCTGGCAGTGCGCCGCCTGGCCGATGTAGGTGTTCGTGCCGTCGGAGAAGATGAAGTTCGCGGTGCACTGGGCGCCGTCGGTGAACAGCTGGACGCCCGGATGGATGGTGGCCGACGCCGCAGGCGCCCACGTGGGCGCGGCGACCGAGGTCGGGGCGGCGCCGAGGACGCCGATGGTGGCTACGAGGCTGGCCGCCGCGAGCAGGCGGGCAGCGCGGTGGTGGAGCAGGGTGCGCATGGCGAGACAATTCGCCGCGTGTGACCCCGGTCCCTCCCGATCCGACGCCAGGTGCCCGCAACCTCACCGACCGTGACCGCCCGCAAGGGGACAGCCACCCCAAGAAGTCCTCCTGCTGTGAGCACTTGCGCACCCAGGAGGTGGCAAGGAGGCGGGCCATCAGGCAGGCCGACCCATCACCACGGCGCCCGCTCGCCGGGCACAGCGTGGCGAACCGAACGGTGACCCGCGACTCGGGCGACCTGACCGCGCAGGTTCGAAGTGCGCACAGCAGGGGTGATGGTCAGCGCGGGAGGTCGAGGCCGCCGAGGAAGTCGAGCAGGGCCTTGTTCACCGCGTCGGGTGCTTCTTGTTGCACCCAGTGGCCGGCACCCGGGACGATCACCGAGCCGCGCAAGTCGGTCACGTGGCCTTCCATCATCGATGGCGGCGACATCATCAGCACCGGGTCGGTGGCGCCGCCGATGAACAACGCCGGCATCTCCACCTTCACGCCCGCCAGCTCGGGCGTGCGCTCCCAGTTGCGGTCGAGGTTGCGGTACCAGTTGAGGCCGCCGGTGAAGCCGGTCTCGGTGAACACCTCGATGTAGTGGTCGAGCTCGGCCTGGGTGAGCCACGAGGGCAGGCCGTCGGGCTCGGGGAGGCGCTCCACGAAACCGCGGCCGTCGTACGCGCCCGCGAGCTCGCCGAGCGACTTGCCCTCGCTGTTTTCGATCGCTTCACCACCGATGGCGCACAAGAACCGCGTCATGGTCACGGCGGGGTCCGCGCCGAGGTTCGCGTCGGCCACGCCCGGCTCTTGGAAGTAGAGCATGTAGAAGAACGTGTCGGTGAAGATCGCCTTGAACAGCTGCGTGGGCGGGGCGGGGGCGCGCGGGATGAACGGCACGCTCATGCCGACGACCGCGGCAACCCGCTCCGGTGCCCGCTGCGACAGGCCCCAGACCACGGGTGCACCCCAGTCGTGGCCGACGAACACGGCCTTCTCTTCGCCGAGGGCGTCGAGCAGGCCGAGCATGTCGTCGGTGAGGTGGATGATGTCGTAGTCGCTGATCTCGGCAGGCTTCGAGGAGCCGCCGTAGCCGCGCTGGTCGGCGGCGATGGCGTGGTAGCCGGCCGCCGCGACCGCGGGGATCTGGTGGCGCCACGAGTACGCCAGCTCGGGGAACCCGTGGCAGAACACCACCGGGAACCCCTCGCCGGCCTCGGTCACCGCGAGCTCCACCCCGTTGGTGGCAATGGTGCGCTGCGTCGGTGCATCGGCCATCAGGCTGCCCCCGCCGGGGTGGCTTGCGGGCCACGGAGCAGCTGCCCGGGCAGCTCGCCGGTGGCTTCGTCGTGCTCGCGGACCACGGCGCCGCGCTTGACGGTGGCGCGGTAGCCGTTGCCTCGCTGGATCAGGCGCTTGCCGCCCGCAGGCAGGTCGTACACCATCTCCGGCGGGTCGAGGCGCAGGCCCTCGAAGTCGATCACGTTGACATCGGCGAGGTAGCCGGGCTGCAGCAGGCCGCGGTCGAGGAAGCCGTACAGCTCCGACGTCCGCCGGGTCTGGAGGTGGACTGCGTACTCGAGCGGTAGGCGCTCACCCCGATCACGGTCGCGCACCCAGTGGGTGAGCATGAACGTGGGCAGGCTCGCGTCGCACAGCACGCCGCAGTGGGCGCCGCCGTCGCCGAGCCCCAACACGGTGCCGGGGTGGTTCAGCATCTCGTACGCAGCGCTGAGACCCCCGCCGGCGTAGCCGAGCACCGGCAGGTACAGCAGCTCGTGGCCGTCCTGGCGCAACATCAGGTCGTACGCCACCTCGCGCGGCTCGCGGCCCTCGCGCTTGGCGATGGCCTCCACGCTCTGGTCGGGCGACGGCTCGTAGTTCGGCGGGTCGCCGAGCGGGAACAACTTCGAGAAGCTGGCGAGCAGCAGCGCTTCGAGACCGCCCGCGGGCACGTCGGTGCCCAAGATCGCCTCGCGCACTTCGGGCGTGCGCAGCTTGGCGATGCGCTCCTCGAACGGCAGGTGGGCGATGGCCTGGTAGGCGGGGTTGCTGGCAAACGGGTGGTAGGTCGACTCGAAGCCGACCAGAACCGACGCCGGCTTGCCGGCCACCTGCGGCACCAGCCAGGCACCACGACGGTTGGCGGCGAGACCCCGGTTGATCCACTCGCGCCACAAGTCAGGGGCGAAGTCGGCCTGGAGCACCTGGTACGTGACCGGGATGCTGGCTCGCTTGGAGATCTCCGACATCCAGCCGATCTCGTGGTCGAGGTCGAGCATGTCGCTCGCCACCGAGAACACCCGGTGGCCGGCCTTGCCGAGCGCCTCCCCGATGCCGATCAGCTCGTCCGCCGCGGCGGTGGTACCGGCGGCGAGCTCGCCGTCCTTGGCGCGGTGCAGCATCGTGCGGGTCGTCGACACACCGATGGCGCCGGCGAGAACGCCCTCGCGGGCCAGGTTGGCCATCTCCACGATCTCTTCGGCGGTGGCGGCGTCGTTGGCCCGACCTTCGCCGAGGACGTAGGCGCGCAGTGCGCCGTGCGGCATGAGCGAGGCCACGTCGAGCACTCGGGCGGTGCGGTCGAGCTCGTCGAGGTACTCAGGGAACGACTCCCAGTTCCACGACATGCCCTCGGCCAGCGCGGCGCCCGGGATGTCCTCCACGCCTTCCATCAGCTGGATGAGCCACTCGCGGTCGGACGCACGGGCCGGCGCGAAACCAACTCCGCAGTTGCCCATGACCACGGTGGTCACGCCATGCCAACCCGAGGGCGACACTTCGGGGTCCCAGGTGGCCTGGCCGTCGTAGTGGGTGTGGATGTCGACCCAGCCGGGCGTGACGAGCAGCCCGTCGGCGTCGATCTCCCGGCGGCCCGGTTCGTCGACCTTGCCGACGGCCGCGATGCGGTCGCCGTCGATCGCGACGTCGGCGGTGCGGGCCGGTTGGCCGGAGCCGTCGACGACCTTGCCGCCTCGGATCACGAGATCGTGCATGGGACTCTCCAAGGTGTCGCGGGTCGAGGACCCTCGTGTGGTGCGAGAACGCGGTGGTGGCGGGTCACGCCACTGCCGCCAACAGCTCGGCCCGGTCCGGGCCGGTGGGGAACCCGGCGCCCAGCGCGGCCGGGTCGGCCATCAAGGCCTGGACACGGCTCATGAACTCCGGGTCGAGGAACAACTGGTCGGGGGTGGCCAGCATGTTCATCACCTTCCACACGCCTTGGCCGATCACCGGATCGGTGGCGCCCCCGAGGATCACGGCACGCATCGCGAGGGCGAGCTGCCCGCTGTCGTCACCGTCGCCGGCGATGTCGGCGTCGCCCTCGCCGCCTTGGCGTCGACGGGCCGCGGCCCGGCCGAACGAGTCGGTCGCGCCCGACACGTGGTACCAGGGCTCGACGTCGCGCCGGCTGGCCGCCTCATACGCCGCGACCCGCGCCGCTGCGTCGTCGGGGTGGGCGGCGAACGCGTCGGCGAGCAGGCAGGCCTGCACCAGCGCGAGCGAGCACCCGCGGCCGTAGAACGGGTTCGTGCACGTGTGTGCGTCGCCGACCGCGTGCAGACCCGTCACCAGCGGCGCACCGCCGGCGTCGACGAACGTGCGGATGCGGTTGACCAGACCGCCCATCGGGTTCACCGGTCCGATCGGTGCGTCGACGCCGTCGGCCATGACGTGGTCGGGACCCGGCAGCATCGCCACGGCGCGGTCGAAGCGATCACCGTCGAGCAGCGCGGCCCGCACCTCGCGGTCGTTCGACGGGATCGCCAGCGTGGCGGAGATCGTGCCGGCGTCACCGGGGATCACGAGGTACTTCACGAACCCGAGGTCGCCGGCCAGCTTGGCCTCACCATCGGGGACCCATCCCTCGCGGTGCCGGTACCAGCGGGTGAGGTAGATGATCCCCGTGTCCTCTTCGGCCTCGGTGATCGTGACCCCGAGCGGGGCGAGGAGCGCCGGCACGTTCTGACGGCGGCCACCCGCGGCGATCACGGTGTCGGCGTCGAGCACCTCGGCAGCGTCGGCACCCTCGCCCGACAGGCGCACGCCGCGCACCACCGCAGGCGCGCCGTCCGACGCAGGGTCGCCGGCGAGCGACTCGGCCGCCACGCCCGAACGGCACTCGATACGACCGTCGGTGGCGACGGCCCGGCGCAGCGCCCACTCGAGCGTCGTCCGGCGGGCGATCAGGATCCGGGGCTCTTCGGGGTTGGCGCGGGGGTCCTCGGCCGGGCCCTCGAGGCCCACCTCGTACGCCCCCGCGTCGTGGAGGTCGTCGAGCACGTCCGCGAAGTGCTCGCGCAGCACGCCGGTGAGGCGGGCCAGGAAGCCGTGCGTGTGGCGGACCTGCGGGGCGCCGCGCCGCTCACCTTCGAACGCGGCGTCGGGGTCGGGGCGGGCGGTGAGGTCGTCACGGTCGAGCACCGTCACCTGGTGGCCGGCGCGGCTGAGCAACAGGGCAGAGCCCAGCCCACCGATGCCGCCGCCGACGATCACGACCTGTTCCGTCACCCTGGCTCCCGGATCCCTGGCGCGAAGATCTGGCAACGCGCGTTACCAAGAATGTACGCGATGGATGACGAACGCGCCAGTCGAACGTGGGAAGCCGGCTGAACGACCCGGTGGCCCGGCGGAAACCGAGACGCTCAGGCCAGGCCGAGACGCTCGGCGGCCTCGCGACGGAAGCGGACGGCGCGTGCCTCGTCGGGGCTCGCGTCGAACTTGGGGATCACCTGGTTGCCGAACAGCTCCACGGACTCCTCGACCACCTCGATCGGCCAAGTGGTGCCGGTGGGGCCCATGATGAGCTGGTCGACGCCGATGCCGTCCCACTTGGCCAACGCCTCGGCGCAGTCGTCGGGGCTGCCGACGATCGAGGTGCCCTTCTCGAACCCGGCCTCGAGCTGCTCGAGCGTGGGGTCCGGGATCTCGATGGGCCAGTCGGGCACCATCGGCGGCTTCGGGAAGGTGTCGAGGTACTTGAACACGAGGCTCTGCTGGCGACCGTTGCGCGAGTGGGTCATCAGGTCGCGGGCGCGGTCGCCGTCGTTCAGGCACAAGAAGTTGGTCGTGACCGCCACGTTGTCGTTGACGTAGTCGCCCACCGGCTTGGCGTCGGCCACCGCCTCCTTGTACGTCTCGACCAGCCCGCGCATCTTGTCGGGCGACCCGCCCGTGAAGCAGATGACACCGAGGCCGAGCTCACCGGCCTTCTGGAACGTCTCGGGGTTCCCCGCTGCGACCCACATCGGCGGATGCGGCTTGACGTACGGCTTGGGCAGCACGTTGCGCTCGGGCATCGCGAAGAAGCGGCCCTCGAACGAGTACGAGTCCTGCGCCCACATCTTGCGGAACTCGGGCATGACCTCGTCGAACATGTCGCGCGTCAGGTCGGGGTCCTGGATGCCGAAACCACCTTGTTCGGTGGTCGACGAGCCCCGGCCGGTGCCGAAGTCGAACCGCCCGCCCGACAGGTGATCGAGCATCGCCACCCGCTCGGCGATGCGAGCCGGGTGGTTGACCGGCGGCGTGACGTTGATGATCCCCGACGCGACACGGATGCGCTCGGTCTTGGCCAGGATGTGCGGCATCACGATCTCGTTGGCCGAGATGTGGCTGTACTCCGTGAGGAAGTGGTGCTCGGTGACCCACACGTACTTCCAGCCGGACCGGTCGCCCGCCACGGCGACTCGCACCTCGTTGAGCAACCGCTCGTGCTCGTGCGCGTCGTCGCGCCCGTCGAGGTAGTCGGGCACCCAGCCGCCGATGAACAGTCCGAACTCCATGGTCATACCCGGAGCATAGCAATTACGTAACGGACTGTCACCTATTAGCTGGGCGGGGGCTCAGGCCAACGGCACGAAACCGCCAACCAGGCTCTGCAGCACCACGTCCACGATCTCGGCCACCGACATGCGGGCGGTCTGGCCGAGGCTGGTCGTGATGCCGCTCACCACGCGGGTGAGCACGACGGGGTCGACGTCGCCCGCGACCTCACCCCGTTCCCGGCCTCGCTCGAGGATCGTCGCGAAGCCGTCCTCCGCGGGCTTGATGTAGCGGCGGTGCGTGTCGCGGAACAGCGCAGGATCGGCCAGCAACTCGATGGTGAGCCCGGGCACGCCCATCACGTACGCGGGCCGGCGCATGTTGTCGACGAGTTGGCCGACGAAGTCGCGCAAGTCGTCGAGCGTCGAACCCGTGTCGGGCACGACGAGGTCGTCGGCCGAGCCGAAGATCGCGTCGCGCACCAAGGCGGCCTTGGTGTCCCACACCCGGTAGATGAGCAGTCGGTTGGAGCCGGCCCGTTGCGCGACCGCGTCGATGGTGAGAGAGCTGTAGCCGACCTCAGCCACGACTTCGAGGGTGGCGTCGATGATGGCTCGCCGCTTGGCGAGATCGCGGGGCCGCCCGGGTCCCCGCTTGGCGGTGGCCTCCGACGCGGGCATGGCCGCACCCTACTGGTCGATGCGCGCCCGCCCGTCAGGGGTCGAGCGCCGCGGCGGACGCTTCACGTCCCCCCGACCCGTCGGTTGGCGAGGCCGCCGAGCCGCCGACGGACGCGTCGGCAGCGCGCTCGCCGGACCGCCCCGCGCGCTCGGCCTCGGCCATGGCGACTTGCTCCGCCGTACGGGCGCGCTGCAGCTCGAGGCTCTTGGCTTTGCCCGGTAGGAACAAGGCGATGACCAAGGTCGCGAGCAGCGCCCAGAAGCCAAAGCGGAACACGTCGTTGTAGGCGTCCTGTGCCTGCGCGGCGGTGTGTTGGCCGGTGTAGGCCAGGTGACCGCTGAGCTGGAACGTCACCACAGCCGTCAGCGCTGCCACCGCGACCGAGCCGGCGACCTGCCTCGAGAGTTGGCGGATCGCGGAGCCGGTCGCGAGCAGCGGCCCCGGCAGCGAGTTCAGGCCCGCAACCGTGTTCGGCATCATGGCGATCCCGAAGCCGACGCCGGAGACGAACAGCCACACCATCAGCCAGATCTCCGACGAGTTCGGCGTGAGCGTGCTGAGGTACCAGGTGGCGACGGTGACCGGGATCAGCCCGATCGTGACCGGCCACTTCGCACCGACGCGGTCTGCGAGGCGCCCGCCGATCGGCATGGTGATGCCCGCGCCGAGCGCGGTGGGCGTCAGCAGCAGACCCGTGTGCAGCGGCGTGAGGTGGCGGAGCGATTCGAGCTCGAGGGGGATGAAGACCAGGCGCCCGTATTGCGACAACGTCAGCAGGCAGATCACCGCGATCGTGAGGCTGAAGATCGAGATGCGGAACATGCGGAGGTCGACCAGCGGATGATCCGTCTGGGTCAGCGCCCACCACACGAACGCCGCGATCAGCACGATGCCGCCGAGCAACAGTCCGAGCGTCTGGGGCGTGTGCCAGCCCCACGACGACCCTTCCGACAGCGCCAGCAGCAACGGGACCAGGCCGCCCACGATCAGGACCGTTCCGGTCACGTCGAACGGCCGCCGTTCCTGGAACCCGGAGTTGCGCAGGATCCGCAAGGCGAGCAGGACGCCGATGGCGCCGATCGGGACGTTGACCAAGAAGAGCCAGCGCCAGCTGAACTGGGTGACGAGCCAGCCGCCGAGCGTCGGGCCGATCGCGGGTCCACCCATCGCGGCCACGCCCCAGACCCCCATCGCCATGCCGCGCCGTTCGGGCGGGAACAGCTCGTAGATGATCGCCATGCCCACCGGCACCATGGCGCCGCCGCCCAGGCCCTGCACCACGCGCGCACCGATCAACACACCGAGCGAAGGCGACAGCGCGGACGCCAGCGACGCCAGCGAGAACATGGCCATCGCCATGGCGAACACCGGTTTGCGACCGACCCGGTCCGCCAGCCATCCGGTGGCCGGCTGCACCACGCCGACCGCCACCAGATACGCGGTCACGATCCACTCGACGCCCGACTGGCTGTGGAGGCTCTTGCCGATGGGGTCGAGGGCCACCGTGACGATCGTGGTGTCGAGGATCACCATGAACGTACCGATCAGCACGGTGCCGAGCGCGATCCAGCGGTAGTGCTCCTCGTGCGCCTCGCGCGCCGCAGCTTCCGCCGCGCCCACGGCGTCAGCCGGGGTGTCCGCGGAGGAGCCGGTCTCCGCGGTAGATCGCATCACGACGTTGTAGGCCCGAGCGGAGTCGATCGCCAACTCGGCGACACCCAGCCGTGCAGAGAAGGGTCTGTGAGCGCTGCCTCTTCACCCGCAGTCCGCGTCGAGACCGACGGTGCCGTCCGGCGCCTCGTCCTGCGTCGCCACCCTGACCCCCGCGCTGGGCGGAGTCCCCACCGATTCTGTGGGATCGCCACCCAGCGGGACTCCTGACGGTGTGTCAGAGTTGGCCGATGGCCGACATGACAGCGCCTGACCCGTTCGCACCGGCCACGCTCGGGCCGGTCACGCTGCGGAACCGGATCATCAAGTCGGCGACGTTCGAAGGGCCGCTGCGCGACAACGTGGTGAGCGACCGGCTCATCCGGTTCCACACCCGCACAGCCGCGGGTGGGGTGGGCATGACCACCGTGGCGTACTGCACCGTGTCGCCCGAGGGCAGCACCGACGGACGCACACTCCTCTTGCGGCCCGAAGCCGCCGACGGCCTCCGCCGCATCGCGGATGCCGTGCACGCCGAGGGCGCCGCCATCTCCGCGCAGGTCGGCCACGGTGGCCCGGTGGCCAACTCGGCTGCCACCAAGCTCCCCAACCTCGGGCCCACCCGGTTGCTGAACCCGCTGTCGATGAGCCGCTGCCACGCGGCAACCGAAGCCGACATCGAGCGGATCACCGCGGCGTTCGCCGACGGCGCCGCGCTGCTTGCCGAGAGCGGCTTCGACGCGATCGAGGTGCACCTCGGCCACGGCTACCTGCTGAGCTCGTTCCTGTCGCCGAAGCTGAACACCCGCACCGACCAGTGGGGCGGGCCGGAGCTGCAGAACCGGGCACGGTTCGCCCGCCAGGTGATGCGCGCCATCCGTGATCGGCTCGGCGACCGCGTCGCGATCACCGCGAAGCTCAACATGGACGACGGCGTGCCCGGCGGCTTCTGGCTCGACGAGAGCGTGCAAGTGGCCCGCTGGCTGCAAGACGATGGCACCGTCGACGCGCTGGCGCTCACCGGCGGCAGCTCGTTCGCGAACCCGATGTACCTGTTCAAAGGCGACGCCCCCATCGAGGAGATGGCGGTGGCGATGCCCAAGTTCATGCGCCCGGTGTTCAAGCGCGTGGGCGGCCGCTTCCTGCACGCGTACCCCTACGAAGAGGCCTACTTCTTGCCCTCCGCGCGCCAGTTCCGCGCCGCGCTCGACCTGCCGCTCGTGCTGCTCGGGGGCATCAGCGAGCTGGCCACCGTGCACCGCGCCATGGCCGAAGGGTTCGAGTTCGTGGCCATGGGCAGGGCGCTCCTGCGCGAGCCCGAGCTGCTGGCTCGTTGGCAGGCCGGCGACGATCGCGGCTCGCTGTGCATCCACTGCAACAAGTGCATGCCCACGATCTACCGCGGCACCCACTGCGTGCTGGTGGAGCCCGGCGACCGCCTCGGCGCGGAGGCAGCTGTCAGCTCGTGATGCCGACGCGATCGGCGGCGAGGTCGACGGCGGCCTCGTAGGAAGTCACCCTCGTGGAGGTCGACGTGTCGCAGCGACCCTCGATCCTGCGCGAGTACCTGCGCCGTTGGAAGGCGGAGGTCGGCAAGTTCTTCGACGGCGTCGACGCGACGTCGACCGACGACGAGCTGGCGCGGATCGCGCCGGCGCACCCGGTGTTCCGCGTAGCTCGCTGGTTGCGCGGGAACGCCAGGGCGCTACGACGCGTGACGCAGCTCCCGGGCGTTGCGCAGGATCGCTTCGTTCGGCTTGTCGGGCAGCTCGGTGAGCGGCTCGGCCACCTCTGAGACCTTCGGCCCGAACTGCGCCGCGTGCGCCGCCAGCGCGCTGGGGTCGAAGCCGTAGAGGCGTGCCGGGTTGTCGGTGAGGACCTGGCGCACGTCGGCGGGGTCCCAGTCGTGGAACACCTGGCGCAGCGCGGGGAGCGTGTGCGGGAACGTGCCTTCGTCGTGGGGGTAGTCGCTGCCCCACATGAGGTGATCGAGCCCGATCGTGTCGCACACCGCCGCCACGTCCTTGCGGGTCGGGAAGCTGGCGCCGAACCACACGCTCTGCGCCACGTACTCGGTGGCGCTCCGGGGCAGCACCGCGTCTTCCGCGAACCGCAGCTCACCGATCGCGCCGTTGTCACGCACGCTCTTGATCACACCGTCGAGCTGGTCGAGCAAGCCCGGCAGGAACGCTGCGCCCTGTTCGGTGAGCACCACGTTGAGCTTCGGGAACCGCTCGAGCACGCCGCCGAGCAGAAGGAACAGCAGTGGCCGGCGCGAGAAGTGGCCGGCTTCGGCCAGCAGCATCAACAGCGCTGCCGGGGTGCGCCCATAGTTGGGCGTGCCGGTGCCGCCGTGGATGTTGACGGGCACGCCGAGGTCCTCGCAGACCTCCCACAGCCGGTCGTAGTCGGGGTGGTAGATCGGCTTGATCCACGTGACGTCGGGCGGCACGTTCGGCAACAAGATGCCGCCACGCAGACCGTGCTCGGCGATCCACTTCACGTCTTCGATGGCGTCGTCGATGTCGTTGATGAAGATCTGCCCGATGCCCGCGCGCCGCTCCGGGAAGCGGTTCTGGAAGTCGACCATCCAGCGGTTGTGCGCACGCACGCCGGCAAGGCGCAGCTCGTAGTCGTCGGGCTTGGCCGGGGGTGCGAACAGCACGAAGCTCGGGAAGAAGGGCGGCACGGTGTTGGGGAAGATCACCTCGCCCGACACGCCGTCTTCGTCTTGTTGGCGGTTGCGCATCTCGTCGTCCCAGTTGCGCAGGCGCCGGTCGTCGCCGAGGTCGCTGAACGGGTTGCGGTACTTCTCGCGCCAGGCGTCGAACTGCTCGAGGTACTTCTCCTCGAGGAACTCGCGGTACTGCGCGTGGCTCCCACCCGCGTGGGTGTCGGCAGAGATGACGGTGTACCGGTCGTCGGATCCGGTCATGGCAGCCTCCCGGGGCAGATGACTCGAGCGGATGAACGTGCGTCGCGCCTCGCGGCCGGTTCGCCACACGGCCCATCCGCCCAAGTCTTTAGAACGCGTTCTAAATCGTAGGAACTGCCTGACGCCAACGCAAGGCAGCGCCGGTTGATCCGCGCGAGCATGCCGCCAGCAGACTCCGCAGCGCCTGGGGACGGAGCGGTGCCCATGCACCTGGTGAAGCGATCACGGTGGGCCACAGTGGCCGTCGCGGCCTTGTTGTGCGCGGTTGCGGCCACAGCGCCGGCGGCCTTCGGCGCACCCCCTGGCACCGGCGCCAACCGCGGCGCGCTCACCTTTCCCGACGACGAGAGCGCGCACTTGGCGAGTTGGGACTACTGGTGGGGTGCCGCCAACCTCGTCACCACCTCCGGCAACCGCTACGTGCTGGCCATCGCCTACACGCAACAAGACGGGCTGGTGAGCTCCAGCTACGCGCTGTACCCCCTGCAAGGCGCCTACCGCGGGCAGGGATTCATGAGCGACGACGGCCCGGCCGACTGGGGCCACACCGCATCGGGTGACCAACTCGTCCACAACATGACGTGGGACCTGCCGGGTGCGCAGCAACGGCTCCGCCTCGACACCGTCGACGCCACCGCCGGCAACCGCCTGATCGACCGGTGGCAGCGCACCAACCTCGCTGCGCCCACCTACCGGCTCACGCTCGACCAGCCACACGCCCGGATGTTCCCGGGCGGCGAACCCATCGACATCCAGGCCGACCTGCACGCCACGATGGCCGACCCACCACTGCTCGCGGGTGGCACCGGCCGCTGGTTCTACGGCGTGCCCGAAGACTTCGGCTTGCCGTCGCGCGGCTTCCAGTACCAGCAGGTGGCGCGCGTGCTCACGGGCGGCTTCACCGTGCGGTGGGCCGACGGGCGGACGATCGCCGAGCAGGTCGACCCGGCCCGTTCCACGCTGTCGATGACGCACGAGTCGAACCCGGTGGAGGACATCCCCGTGGGCCTCGGGCTCGCGATCTCGACCCAGCTGCACGCCCGGTACCTGCAGTACTACAACCTGCAATGGCCGTGGGAGCTGGTGTACGCCGACCTCGGCAACGGCGCGCAGCTCATGTTCGACGTGCAGGCCTACCACGACACCCCGAACGGGCTGATGCGCCAGCTCGGCGTCGACCCGAACCAGCCGACGTATCGGGTGCTCGCCACGCTGCGGTTGCCGAGCGGCGTGTCGGTGCCTCTCGACCGCGAGCTGCACGTCGAGCACCTCTCGTACCGCCACCTCGACGGCGTCTCCGGCGCACTGCTGCAAGGCGTGGGGCTGCAGCGCACGCTGGAGAGCCTCGTCACCCAAGCTTGGCAATACCGGGTGAGCTACGGCGGCGGGACCCTCGCCACACCCGACGGCGGCCACGTGACCGTGCCCGCGTTCGATCTCGGCCTCGACCCGGCGTTCTCTCGCACCGAGCCACTGGCCGACCCTCACGGCAACCGCCTCGTGCAACGGGTGCCGTTCGACGTGTCGGGCTCGTACGACGACTGCCCCGTGCACGGCTTCGCGTGGTCGGAGGTGCTGGTCAACTGGTACGGCTGGGAGGGCCGCGACCCCTGGTTCACCGGCGGCGACCTGCCCGAGACCCCAGCCCACTGCGGCGATCCGGTGGCCGCTCCCCCATCCGGGCCACCCGGCGACCTCGACCCCCCGGCCACCACCAACGGAGCGCCCGACGGGGCCACCGACGGCTGCGAAGCGAGCTACGACAAGACCCGGCGATGCCGATACGTCGCGCACCACGCGGGCCTCGTGACCGGGTCGGGCGACCTGCCAGACGGCTGGACGGTCGCCATCGATCGGCCCGGGCTCGCCGACCTCATCACCATCCACAGCCACGGCGGGTTCGAGTCGTACATGTGCGGCACGATCCGCCCAGGCGACACGGTCACGGCGACGGCGGCGACACCCGGGGCCGACGTGTCGGTCGGCGACAACGGGCTCTGCTTCTGACGGCTCCTCGCGGCGCAGCACCCGCAGCGCGCGCCAACCGTCAGCCGGCGTGGACGATGCGGTAGTTCGCGATGAACAACAGCACGCCGGCGGCCACCACGAAGATGTGCCAGACCTCGTGGTAGCCGAACCACTTGGGCGACAGCACGGGACGCCGGAGGCTGAACAAGATGGCCCCGACGGTGTAGAGCGCACCGCCGGCCGCCACCAGCAAGAACAAGGTGGGCCGGTGCACCAGCGACGGGAACGCGATCAGCCCGGCCCAGCCGAGCACGATGTACACCGCGCCGCCCACCTTGCGGTAGCGGAACCCGAACGTCTTCAGGGCGACGCCGCCGAACGCGCCTGCCCACATGATCGCCAGCGCCGGCCAGCGCAGCGGGTCGCGCAACACCAGCACGGCGATCGGGGTGAATGTGCCGGCGATGAGCACGTAGATCATCGAGTGGTCGACTCGCTGCATGATGCGCCGGGCCCGCGGCGACTTCGCGAACACGTGGTACGTGGAGCTCACGAAGTACAGCAGCACCGCGGCCGACGCATAGATCCACGCCGACACCCGCGCGCGGGTGGTGGGCGCGGCGCCTACGATCCACACGAGCCCGACCAACGAGCCGATCAGCGCGAGTTGGTGCAGGCGACCGCGTAGCTTCGGGCGCGCGAACACCTCCGCCGCCGTCTCCACGGCCGACTCGACCGCCGATTCGACTGCGGCACCCACCCGCTCGACACGGGAGCCGGGATGCTGCTCGCGCGACATGCCTCCAGCCTAGGTGGCCACCCGGGTGGTTCGTCAGGCCGGGGGTTGGCGGGCAGCGCGCTCAGGCGCCGTTGGCGAGCGCCTGGTACGCGCCGAAGATGCAACCAATGGCCCGCATGTCGCCCGTGGTGCCGCCCGTCATCTTGTTCATGGTGTACGTGACCGTCATACGGGCGTCGCGATCGATCAAAGCGATCGACCCGCCCCAACCGCCCCAGAAGAAGGCGCGCTCGTTGGCGCTGAGCGGCGTCGCCTCGCTCATCAGCCCGAACCCGATGCCGTAGCGCATCGGCCAGCCGAGCACCGCGTCGATCCCGTTGGTCTGCTCCTCGAGCACGCGGTCGAGGGTCTTCGCCGACATCAGGCGCACGCCGTCGACCTCACCGTCGCACGCGAGCGCCGAGTGCACCCGGCCGACGGAACGGGCGTTGCCGGTGCCACCGGCCGCGGGGATCTCCGCGGCCCGCCACCACCGCTCGTTGGGCTCGTTGCCGGTGAGGGGGCAGCTCGCGAGCGCCCTGAGGGCCAACGGGTCGACGTCGCCGCCCGTGAGCGGGTTGCTGCCGGCGGTCAGACCCATGTCGGGCGGGTACAACTGCGCGACGCGGTCGTCGGCCTCCTCGGGCAGGCCGATGTAGAAGTCGGCACCGAGCGGGCCGGCCACTTCGTCGGCGAAGAACCGGCCGAGCGTGCGGCCGGTCACGCGGCGCACGATCCCCCACTCGAGGAATCCCTGGGTGATCCCGTGGTACCCCGACTTGGTGCCGGGCTCCCACCAGGTCTCCTGGGCAGCCAGCACGGCGCACGCCTTGTCGGGGTCGGCGAGGTCGCTCGTTTGGATCGCCGGATCCCAACCGGGCAGCCCGGCGCTGTGCGCAAGCACGTGGCGCACGAGCACGCCGTCTTTGCCGTTGGCCTTGAACTCGGGCCAGTACTCGGCGACCGGCGCGTCGAGGTCGATCTCGCCACGGTCGGCGAGCATCAACATCGTGATCGCCGCCATCGTCTTGGTGGTCGACCAGACGTTGACGAGCGTGTCGCGCTCCCACGGCTCGCCCGCGTCGTTGCGGGTGCCGGCCCACAGGTCGACCACGGGGACGCCGTCGCGGGTGACGTACACGCTCGCCCCCACTTCCAGGCCGCTGTCGAAGTTGGCAGCGAAGGCGTCGCGGACCGGCGCGAAGGCCTCGTCGCAACTGCCGTGGATCTCGGTGGCCATGTGGGCTTTCCCCCTGCCCGGGTGGAGCGGAAGTCCGGGCACGGGCAGTTCAGCACGTCGGCTGCGGGGTCTGCGACCCGGTGCCCGCCACATTCTCGCGATTTGGTTGCGGGGGACGGTGCGGCGGGGTGGCTGTGCGGCGGGGTGGCTATGCGGCGGGGATGGGGGACGTCTCGAACTGGGTGCGGTACAACTCGGCGTAGAGGCCGTCGCGGGCCAAGAGGTCGGCGTGGCGGCCACGCTCGACGATGCGGCCGCGGTCGAGCACCAGGATCTGGTCCGCGTTGCGGATCGTGGAAAGGCGGTGGGCGATCACCAGCGACGTGCGGCCTTCGAGCGCACGATCGAACGCCCGCTGCACAGCTTGCTCCGACTCGGAGTCGAGGTGCGCGGTGGCCTCGTCGAGCACCACGAGATCGGGGGCCTTCAACAGCAGGCGGGCGATCGCGATGCGCTGCTTCTCGCCGCCGGAGAGGCGGTAGCCGCGGTCGCCGACGAGGGTGTCGAGTCCGTCGGGCAACGAGTCGACGAGGTCGGCGATCTGGGCCTGTTCGATTGCGTGGCGCAGCTCGGCGTCGGTGGCGTGGGGCTTGGCGTAACGCAAGTTGTCGCCGATGGTCTCGTGGAACAGGTGCGCGTCCTGTGTGACGACGCCGACGGTGGCGCGCAGCGAGTCGAACGTGACGTCGCGCACGTCGACGCCCTGGAGGCGAACGGCGCCCGACCGCACGTCGTACAGGCGGCTCACCAGGTGACTGATCGTGGTCTTGCCGGCACCGGACGGACCGACCAGCGCCACGAGCTGGCCCGGCTCGGCCTCGAAGGACACGTCGAACAACACTTGCTGGTGCGGAGGGTTCTCGAGCACCGCCACCGCTTCGAGCGACGCCAACGACACTTCCGACGGCACGGGGTAGCTGAAGCCGACGTGGTCGAACTCGAGGCTGGTCGGACCTCGACGCAATGCTTGCGCATCGGCCCGCTCGTCGATCATCGGCGGAAGGTCGAGCACCTCGAAGACCCGTTCGAATGACACGAGCGCGGTCATGACGTCGACGTTGACGTTCGACAGCGAGGTGAGCGGCCCGTACAGCCGCGCCAAGTAGGCGGTGAGCGCGACGACCGTACCGACGTCGAGCGCGCCGTTCACTGCCGACACCCCTCCCCAGCCGTAGACGAGCGCGGTGGCCAGCGACGCGGTGAGCATCATCGACGCGAAGAACACCCGGCTGTACATCGCCGACGTGACCCCGATGTCACGCACCCGACCGGCCCGCCGCTCGAACGTGGCCGCCTCCGCCTCCGGGTCGCCGAACAACTTCACCAGTTGGGCGCCGGCCACGTTGAACCGCTCGGTCATCGTGGTGTTCATCTCGGCGTTCAGGCCGTAGGCCTCGTGGGTGATGGTGGCCAGCTTGCGGCCCACCCAGCGTGCGGGGAAGACGAACACTGGCAGCAGCAGCAATGCGACCAGCGTGATCTGCCACGACAGCACGAACATCGCCGCCAGCACGATCGCCACGCCGACGAGATTGCTCACGACGTTGGACAACGTGTCGGTGAACGCCTGCTGCGCGCCCAGCACGTCGTTGTTCAGGCGGGTGATCAGGGCGCCCGTCTGGGTGCGGGTGAAGAACGCCAACGGCATCTTCTGGATGTGGCGGAACACCTTCGATCGCATGTCGAAGATCAGGCCTTCACCCACGCGGGCCGACACCCACCGCTCGATCAGCGACAAGAAGGCCTCGGCCACGGCCAGCCCTGCCACCACCAGCGCCAGCGCGACGACGAGCCCCTTGCGACGCTCGATGATCCCCTGGTTGATGATCTCCCGGAGCAACAGGGGGTTGACGGCACCGATCACCGCGTCGACCACGATCATCACGAGGAACCCGCCCAACAGCCGGCGGTAGGGCCGGGCGAAGCCGAACATGCGACGAGCCGTGCCGGGTGCGATCTTGTGGTCGACCACCGACTGGTCGCGCCGGAACGACCGCATCATCGACCACTGCGGCCCGTGGCCAGGTGGTGGCATCGCGACTCCGTTCGGCAAGATGCAAGGGCTGGGAGTCCGTCAGCGTACCGACGGCGTCGACGAACGGCGCCGGGAGGGAACCCATGGAGATCGAGCGCACCATCGCCGTCGACGTCCCTGCCGCCAAGCTGTGGGCTGCGGTCGCCGACCCACACAGCTGGCCGGAGTGGACCGACTCGATGGAACAAGTCGAGCTCCACGGACCGCTCGCGCCGGGCACCACGGCCACCGTCAAGCAGCCGAAGTTCCGCGCCGCCAAGTGGACGATCGACGAGGTCGACGAAGGCACGGCGTTCGTGTGGTCGTCGAGCGCTGGAGGCGTGAAGTCGGTGGGCGGGCACTACGTGAAGCCGGTCGACGACAGCCACAGCGAGCTGCGCCTCACGTTCACCCAGACCGGCCTGCTCGCCGGACCGATGGGCGTGCTGTTCGGCAAGACGTTCGCCCGCTACGTCGACATGGAGCTCAACGGCCTCAAGCGCTCCGCCGAGTCGGCCTGAAGGTCCGCTGCTAACTGTACCCGGCCAGGACGCACGACGAAGGCGCAGCCAGACGCACCATTAGGAGGCGCCCGCGGCGCGCTGCTCCACCACGGCGAGGTCGCGGACGGCGTACTGGTGGTGCCACCACTCCTCGTTGACGAACGTCTCGAGCGCCTGCCAGATGCTGCGCGCCGACCTCGACCCGGGGTAGCCCGGCGCGTCGGAGTCGGGCGGCACTTCGCGGAGCTCCTCGTCGGATCTGTCTCGCAGCAGCGCCAACGCGAGGTCGGTGTTCTCGCGGCGGGCGGCGACGACTGCGTCGAGCGACGGTCGGGCGTCGATGTCGATGCCGACCGTCGACCACGGCACCGGGCCGTCCACCGACCACGTGCCCGACGCGTCGGGGAAGGCGAGCGCGAGCGCGTGGTACGGGTCGGTCTGCCCGAGGGCCGTCCGCCGCATCCACGCATCGAACCCGAACACCAGGTGCCGGAGCGTGTCGATGAACGAGAAGCCGTCGCCGACGGTCTCGCGCAGCAGCGCCGGATCGAGTGAGGCCGCGTGCTCGATCGTCGGCGTCCACATGCGGTCGAGCGCCTCGACCCCCGCGAGCATCGACGGCGCGTCGGCGATGTCGCGCAGCCGGGCCCGCTCGGGGAAACGGCGGTCGAGCTCGGCGTCGACGAGCGGCTGGATCTCGACCCCGTTGATCGTCATCCCCTGCACCCCGGTCGTGAGGTTCGGCCCCCACGCCCAGATGGTCACGTCGCTCAAGAGCGCGTCGTCGATCGACGCGCCGCTGAAGTCGACGTTGTCGAACCGGACGTGGTCGAGGCACAGCCGGGCGATGCGGCGCGGCGCGCCCTCGGCGGTCGGCACCACCCGCACCACCGAGCGGCGGGGATCACCCAGCAAGTCGACCGCGGCCGACACCTGGGCCATCCAGTTGGGCTCACCGGCGATCTCCACGACCGTGCCGTCGTCGCTCACCACGCCAGCTTGCCAGCGCCGACGACGGTCGGCCCCGTGCACCGACAGCCGGGGGCCACGGGGGCCGGGTGTGCGAACCTTGGCCCCGCATGCTGCACCCCGACCGTCTGCTGCCCGCCGACCCCGCGACCCGCCGCGTTGCCCGTGCGCTGCACGACCACACACGGGCGCTGCCGATCGTGAGCCCCCACACGCACTGCGACGCGGCGACCTTCGCCGACGACGCGCCGATCAGTGATCCAGCGGTCGAGCTGGTGACCCACGACCACTACTTGTTGCGGATGGCGTACAGCCAGGGGGTGCCGCTCGAAGAGCTCGGGGTGGCCCCGCTCGACGACACCGACCGAGCCGTCGACGGACGCCAGGTGTGGCGGACCTTCGCCAGCCACTACCACCTGTTTCGCGGCACCCCGTCGCGCCAGTGGCTCGACCACACCCTTGGCGAGGTGCTCGGTATCGACGAGCGCCTCGGTCCGACCACCGCCGACCGCATCTACGACGCGATGTGCGACCGCCTGGCCCGCGGCGCGTACCGCCCGCGGGCACTGTACGAACGGTTCGGGATCGAAGTGCTCGCCACCACCGACGGCGCGCTCGACCCGCTGGAAGCGCATGCGCGGCTGCGGAGCTCGGGTTGGGTGGGGCGCGTCGTACCGACGTTCCGGCCCGACGACGTGGTCGATCCCGACGGGCCCCGCTTCCACACCAACCTCGCGAGGCTCGGCGAGCTCACGGGATGCGACGTCAGCACATGGGCGGGCTACCTCGACGCGCTCCGGTCACGGCGAGCGGCGTTCATCGCCGCCGGAGCAACCGCTTCGGACCACGGGCACCCCACCGCTGCCACCGCGGACCTCGACCCGACCGAGGCGGACGCCTTGTTTCGCCGCGTGGCAGGCGGGCATCCGGACCCAGGCGACCATGAGCGGTTCCGGGCCCAGCTGCTGCTCGAGATGGCGGCCATGAGCATGGACGACGGTCTCGTGCTGCAGCTCCACGCCGGCTCGTGGCGCAACCACAACCCCACGCTGCTCGGGCGTTTCGGCCGTGACATCGGCGCCGACATCCCGATGGCGATGGATTACGTGGGCCAGCTCAAGCCGCTGCTCGACCGGTTCGGCAACGAACCTTCCTTGACCGTGGTCGTGTACACGCTCGACGAGACGACGTACAGCCGCGAGCTGGCGCCGCTGGCCGGTCACTACCCCGCGCTCCGGCTCGGTCCGCCCTGGTGGTTCTTCGACAGCCCCGACGGCATCCGTCGCTTCCGCGACCGGGTCAGCGAGACGGCCGGCTTCGCCAACACCGTCGGCTTCAACGACGACGCCCGGTCGCTGCTCACCATCCCCGCCCGCCACGACGTCGCCCGACGCGTCGATGCCGGCTACTTGGCCGCGTTGGTGACCGAGCACCGCTTGGAGGAGGACGAAGCGGCCGACCTCGCCGTGGACTTGGCCTACCGGCTGGCCCGCGACGCCTTCCGAGTCGCTTCGTGACGCCGACCGCGGTGGTGCTGGTGGGGCTCATGGGCGCCGGAAAGTCGACGGTCGCCCGGATCGTGGGCAGCGAGACGGGCCGGCGGGTGGTCGACTCCGACGACTCGGTGGAAGCGTCGACCGGCCAGACAGTGCGAGAGCTGTGGGAGGCGGGCGGCGAAGCGTCGTACCGCACCCTCGAGTCGGCGGCGGTGCTCGACGCCGTCCGCGCCGGCGACCCGGTGGTCGTCGCCGCGCCAGGCGGCGCGGTCCTCGACCCCGCGGTCCGCGAGGCGCTCCGCGACGCGTTCGTGGTCTGGCTGCGCGCCGACCCGGCCGTGCTCGCCACACGCGTGCGACCCGGCGACCATCGGCCGCTGCTCGGCGAGCACCCGGCACAGGTGCTCGCCAAGATGGCCGCGGACCGTTCCGGCCTGTACGGACAAGTCGCCGACGCAGTGGTCGACGTCGACCGGCTCGACTCGGCCGAGGCAGCACGGTTGGTGCTGGTTGCGATCGACGCCGCGCGCCGACAACCGGATGCGGCCGACCGAGACTGACCACACCGCTCGAAGGGACGCGCATGTTGCGACCATTGGACAACGCACGCCGGGAGGCCCGCCGGCTCGACGGGCTGTGGGACTTCGCCATCGACCCCACCGGCGCGGGCCGCCGCGACCGCTGGTGGCTGGCCCGACTGCCCGGCGCCCTCGCCATGCCTGTTCCGGCCAGCTACAACGACGTGCTCGTCGATCCGGAAGTGCACGACCTCGTCGGCGACGCCTGGTACCAGCGATCCGTGCACGTCCCCCGTGGGTGGGAGGGCCAGCGGATCCTCCTGCGGTTCGACGCGGCCACGCACCGCGCCACGGTGTGGGTCGACGAGCACGAGGTCATGGCACACGAAGGGGGCTACACGCCGTTCGAGGCCGACGTGACCGCGCACCTCACCCCCGGCCGCGAGCACCGCGTGACGGTGGTGGTCAACAACGAGGCGCCAACTCGTTCCGCACGTCGCACTATCCCTACGCCGAAGAGATCCTCGACCGCGCCGACCAGCTCGGGCTGGTGGTCATCGACGAGACGGCTGCCGTCGGCCTCAACCTCGGCATCAGCGGCGGTCTGTTCGGCAGCGGTCCTGCCCGCACGTTCAGTGACGCCACGATCAATGCCGAGACCCAGCGCGTGCACCGCCAAGCGATCGAGGAGCTCGTCGCCCGCGACAAGAACCACCCGTCGGTCGTGTTGTGGAGCGTGGCCAACGAGCCCGAGTCGCACACCGACGAGGCGAGGGCGTACTTCGCGCCACTGTTCGACGCCACCCGGACGGCCGACCCGACCCGGCCGGTCGGCTTCGTGAACGTGATGCTCGCGCCGCCCGACCGCTGCAAGGTGACCGAGCTCGCCGACATCGTGATGGTGAACCGCTACTACGGCTGGTACGTGGGGTTCGACCTCGACGAGGCCGAGCAAGGACTCGAGACCGAGCTGCGCGCCTGGGCGGCCAAGCACCACAAGCCGATCCTCGTCACCGAATACGGCGCCGACTCGATCCCCGGGCTGCACTCGGTCGACGCCGCGCCGTGGACCGAGGACTACCAAGCCGCCGTGCTCGACCGCTACCACCGGGTCTTCGACCGGGTCGACGAGGTCGTCGGCGAGCACGTGTGGAACTTCGCCGACTTCGCGACGGCACCGTCGATCATCCGCGTCGAAGGAAACAAGAAGGGCGCGTTCACCCGCGACCGCCGTCCCAAGGCCGCCGCCCGACTGCTCCAACGACGGTGGCGGGGCGAGACATCCACGTGATGCAGCGCTTGTCGACCGCCACGCTCGGATCCGCCCGCGGCGTGCAGGTTCCCGGCTACGACCGCAGCTCCCCGCCGGTCATCGTCCACCTCGGGCTGGGGGCGTTCGCACGGGCCCACCTGGGCGTGTACGCCGACGAGCTGTGGGCGACCGGATGGCCCGCAGGGATCCACGGGGTGTCCCTGCATCGTGCGGCTGCCGAGCAGGCGTTGGCGCCGCAGGACGGGTGGTACACGGTGTCGCTGCGGGAGCCAGGCGTGGCGCAAGGCTCCCGGCTCGTGGGCTCGGTCGTGGCGGTGTCGACAGGCCAGGCCGCGGCGATCGACGCGATCGCCGATCCGTCGGTGCAGCTGGTCACGCTGACGATTACCGAAAAGGGCTACGACCCCGCTGGCGACGACCCGTCGACCGCGCCCGCGGTGCTGGCGCGCGCACTCGACCAGCGACGACGCCGCGGTTTGCCGGCACCGCTCGTCGCCTCGCTCGACAACTTGCTCGACAACGGCCGCGCGCTGGCCGATCGGGCGCTCGCCGAGGCAACGCGGATCGACGGCGAGCTGGCCGAGTGGGTCCGGCGCGAGGTGGCGTTCCCTTGTTCGGTGGTCGACCGGATGGTGCCCGCCACCACCGACGCGGACCGGGCCGATGTCGCCAGCCGTCTCGGCCTCGCCGACCACGCCGCGGTGGTCGCCGAAGCCCACCGGTCGTGGGTCATCGAGGCCGTCGACGGGCTGCCGCCCCTCGCCGATGTGGGGGTCGTCGTCACCGACGACATCGAGCCGTACCAACGTCGCAAGCTGTGGCTGCTCAACGGCCCCCACTCCGCACTCGCGTACACGGGGATGGTCTCGGGCCACACCACGATCGCCGAGGCCGCCGCCGACCCCGACCTGGCGGGCTTCGTGCAGGGCTACATCGACGACGTGCTGGAAGTCGCCGGCCTCGACGCGCTCGACGGTCGGCAGTTCGCCGCAGATGCGCTGCACCGCTTCGCCAACGTCGCCCTCGGCCACACCTGCGTCCAAGTGGGAGCCGACGGATCTCGCAAGCTGGCGCAGCGCCTGGCGCCGGTGGTCGCGGTCCGACAAGCACGGGGCCTGCCGACCACCCGGTTCGCCAAGGTCGCAGCCTGCTGGCTCGCAGCGGCCGGCGGACTGACGCTCGGCGGGACTGGTGCGGGCCGCCGTCGCCTTCCACCGGTGCAAGACCCGGTCGCCGCCGAAGTCGGCGCCGCGCTGGCCCGCGGCAACGACCACGCCGCGGTCCACGTCGGCCTCGCGACGGCCACGCCGAGGTTCGCCGCGCAGGTCGCGCGTGCGCTCGACGGGCTGCGGCGCGACGGTGGGCGCGTGCTGTTCGAGGTGTCCGACCGTCCATGACCGGCTCCGGCGACCACCGCGATCCCCCACCACGACCCTCTGGGCACCGGGACAGTGCGATGCTCGGCGGGGTGGGCGAGCTCCTCGGCGAGGCCGACCTTCGCGCGTTCGTGCGTCGCCACCTCGACCGTGTCGGCCTCGACGATCGGTCGCTCTGCCTGGTGATCCCCGACGCCACCCGTTCGTGCCCGCTGCCGCTGCTCCTCGGCGCCATCGTCGACGCGGTCGCCGACCGCGTGCGGTCGTGCACCGCGGTCGTCGCGCTCGGAACCCACGCACCGCTCGACGGCGACGCGCTCCGGCGCCTGGTGGGCGGGTCCGACCTCCAGGTGGTGAACCACGCCTGGTGGGACGACGACACGTTCGCGGCCGTGGGCCAGCTCGACGCCGGCACCGTCAAACGGCTGTCGGCAGGACGTCTCGACGAAGCGGTGGACGTGCGGATCAACCGCCTCGTGATCGACCACGACGTCACGCTGATCGTCGGCCCGGTGCTGCCGCACGAGGTGGTGGGGTTCTCCGGCGGCAACAAGTACCTCTTCCCCGGTTTGTCCGGGCCGGAACTGATCGACGTCACCCACTGGTTGGGCGCACTCATCACCAGCGCCGAGATCATCGGCACACCCGGTATCACGCCGGTGCGCGCCCTGGTCCACGCGGCCGCCGAGCTCGTGCCGGGAGAACGTCACGCGCTGTCGGTCGTGGTCCACCCCGACACGGGCGGCCTGGAAGCCGTCACATTCGGCGATCCGGTCGCGTCGTGGGAGGCCGCCGCGCGGGTCGCGGCCAAGTCGCACGTCATGTACCTGCCCGAGCCTGTGCAACGGGTCCTGTCGCTCGTGCCCAGCCGCTACGACGACATGTGGACGGGCGCCAAGGGCTTCTACAAAGTCGAGCCGGTGGTGGCCGACGGTGGCGAGGTCGTGGTGTACGCCCCCCACATCACCCAGATCTCGGCGATGCACCCGGGCCTGGACGAGCTCGGCTACCACTGCCGCGACTACTTCTTGGCACATTGGGACCGCTACCGCGACCACCGCCGCGGGGAGCTCGCCCACTCCACGCACCTCTACGGCGCCGGCACGTACGACCCGGAACGAGGCGAGGTCCCACGGGTGAAGGTCACGCTCGCCACGTCGATCCCCGAAGACGTGGTGCGGCGGGCCAACCTCGGGTGGCTGGACCCCGCGGCGGTCGACATCGACCGCTGGACGGCTGACCCCGGGGCGTTGGTGGTGCCCGATGCCGGCGAGGTGCTGTACCGGCTGGGACCTGCGCCTGGCGCGACCTGACGCGATCCGGCGCGCGAGCGCGAGTCGCCTCGGCTCGTGCCGTGCGCGGAGCGGGAGGGATTCGAACCCCCGGACCCTTGCGGGCCGCTCGCTTTCAAGGCGAGTGCATTCGTCCGCTCTGCCACCGCTCCGCCGCCCATCGTAGGAGGGTCCCCGCACCTCGAGGTGCGGTGAGAAGCGGGGGCGCCCCCGTTGCCCCCAGCACACACCGGGGTGGGTTGGGCGGGCACCCCGGCCGGTCAGGCGGGTTGGAGGCCGGGCTCGGTCAGGCGCTCGCCGTGGAGGACCTCGGCGGCGGCGCGTTCGCCGGAGCGGACCGCGCCGTCCATGTAGCCGCTCCACACCGGCGAGGTCTCGGTGCCGGCCCAGTGGATGCGTCCCACCGGCACGCGGAGCGCCTTCCCATAGCTGGTCCATACCCCCGGCGCGAAGTGGGCGCCGTAACAGCCGCGCGTCCATTGCTCCGCGGTCCAGTCCTGCTCGATGTAGTCGACCGGGCGGGCGGCCTTGGGCCCGAAGTACCGCACGAAGCAGTCGAGCACCTCGTCGCGGCGCTCGGCCGGTGCCATCCGCGACAGTCGCCGCGCGTTCTCGGCCTCGATGAAGCCGAGCAAGATGCCCGGGTCGCCGTCGGGCGTGCAGTTGTCGAACGTGGCGCGCACCGCGCCGACGTCGCCCGCGGCTTGCCCGCTGAACCCGTCACGCCGCCAGAACGGTTCGTCGTAGATCGCGAGCGCCTTGATGACCGACCCCATCGGCGCCTTCTGGGTGAGCTGGTCGCGCAAGCTGGGCAGGGGCGGGTCGTAGTCGATCCGGCCGGCCAACATCGGCGGCACGGCCACGATCACACGGCGGGCGGTGACGACGGCGTCGCGACCGAACACGTGCACGCGGTCGCCGTCGTGCTCGATGCGCAGGACCGGCGAGCTGAGGCGGACCGCGTCGGCGCCCAGCTTGGACGTCAGCGTGGCCGCCATGCGCAGGCTGAGCTCCTGCGACCCGCCGATGAATCGGTCCTGCTGGGCGCCGCCGACCACGTCGGTGAGGTAGCGGAAGCCGCCTGCCGACCGCACGTAGAACAGGAAGTGGAGCAGCGACACCTCGTTGGGCTCGCACGCCATCACGCTCTGGGCGAACAGCTCGACCGTCATGCGACCCATGTGGGTGTGGACATGACGGCCGGCCCACGACGCCAGCGTCTGGGAGTCGAGCCGGCGGGCACCGCGGGCATCCCACGGCGCGTCGAGCGGGACGCGCTTGGAGAGGCGAGCAAGCGAGGCCATCGCCGTGGCGACGTCGAGCAGCCCGATCGGGTTGATGTGGGGGGTCATGCCCGCGTAGGCGACGCGGCGCCCGCCGATGTGGAGGATCCGGCGACCCTCGTCGTACGTGGGGTGGGTGTCGACGCCGAGCGAGCGGGCGAGCGCGAGCACGTGATCTTGGGTGGGCCCCACCCACTGGCCGCCGATCTCGACCACTTTCCCGTCGCCGAGGTCGTGGTTCCACGTGCGGCCGCCGACACGGTCACGAGCTTCGAGGACCCGGACGGTGAGGCCGGCGTCGACCAGGTCCATCGCCGCCGTCAGCCCGGCGAGCCCGGCGCCGACGATCGCGACGTCGACCTCTTCGCCCACAGGCCCAATGCTCACCATCGCCTCCAGATCGCGCAGCGGGTCGGACCAAACCTGACGCCGCCGTCAGGAATTGTGCCCCAACTCGGCCGTGTCCTTCCACCCATCGCCTGCAGGTTCCTTGCCGGCCGATGCGGACCGGCACGTTCCCGGCGCCGGCTGCCCGCCGCGGGAATGCAATCGCCGCCCCGGCGGTTAGGCTTACTTGCACACGCAACTACTTGGAGGTGGCCATGCCCGCCGTAACCGCCGACACGCTCACCCTCGCGAAGATCGCACGCCCGACGGCCGACGTGCGGCAGCGGCCCGTCGCCTCGGTCACCACCGCCCCCAACGGCTTCGAGGGCGAAGGCTTCCCGGTGCGGCGCGCGTTCGCTGGCGTCTCGCTCACCGACCTCGACCCGTTCATCCACATGGACCAGATGGGCGAGGTCGACTACGCCCCCGGCGAGCCCAAAGGCACCCCCTGGCACCCGCATCGTGGCTTCGAGACCGTCACGTACATGATCGACGGCACGTTCCTCCACCAGGACTCCCACGGCGGCGGCGGTGTGATCACCGATGGCGCGACGCAGTGGATGACCGCCGGGAGCGGCTTGCTCCACATCGAGACCCCGCCGGAAGAGCTGGTCGTCAGCGGCGGGCTGTTCCACGGCATCCAGCTGTGGGTCAACCTCCCGTCGAAGGACAAGATGATCACGCCCCGCTACCAAGGCCTCGAGGCTGGCGACGTCCAGTTGCTCTCGTCGGACGACGGCGGCGCCCTCGTGCGCCTGATCGCCGGCGACATCGCCGGCCACAAGGGCCCGGGGTCGACGCACACCCCGATCGTCGTCGCCCACGCCACCCTCGCCCCCGGGGCGCAGATGGTGCTGCCGTGGCGAGCGGACTACAACGCGCTGGCCTACGTCCTCGACGGCGCCGGCACTGCAGGCACGGAGGGCGCGCCCATCGTGGTCGGCCAGCTCGCCCGCTTCGAGGGCGGCGAGGCCATCACGCTCACGGCCGCGCCCGACCGCCAGCTCGACGTCCTGCTGCTCGGCGGCCGCCCGATCGGGGAGCCCGTCGCGGCGTACGGGCCGTTCGTCATGAACACCCGCGCCGAGCTCCAGCAGGCGTTCGAGGACTTCGACGCCGGCCGCCTCGGCACCGTCCCCGCCGACGGCATCCAGCCGTTCCGCGCCTGACCCCGACCCTGCTGTGAGCACTTGACCACCCAGGAGGTCGTCAAGTGCTCACAGCAGGGAACGGTGGAAGGGTTTCGGCGGTTACTGCGTCGTGATGCCGGCTTGGGCCTCGGCATCGGGATCGACGTGGGGCTCGCCGTCGACGTCGATCACCACGCGGTGGATGGTCCCGGTGAACCGGAACGGGGCGGTGTGCTCGGGACAGACCGGCAAGCCCTCGCTGTAGCCGCACGTGAGCCCGGCGCCGGTCAGCGAGAACCGCAGCGGCGTGAAGTCGGGGATCTCGCCAGTGCCGACCACCTCGCCGTCGACGAGCAGCTCGCCGGTGCCGCGGTGGTCGCCCGTGCGGGTGAACCGGAACGCCAGGCGGTGCTCGCCGGGCGGGATCACCTCCTCGCTGGTGATGCGGTGCCACTCGTAGCTCGACCGGTTGTGCGCGTAGCGCAAGCGGTCGTCTTCGACGTACAGCACCCAGCCTCCGAGCCCGGACCCCTGCGACGCCAACACCCCCTCGAGCCCGCCACCCCCCTCTGGCCCCCCACCTGCCCCCGCAGCCTCCGCCGCCGCGGCCCCTCGGCCCTGTGCAACCCCTCCAACCCCCGAGCTGTGAGCACTTGACCACCCCCCAGGTGGTTGCGTGCTCACAGCAGCGGGGTTTTCGGGGACCACCACCTCGGCGGTCACGACGTGCGACCGGTTCCGGACGTTGGCGGCCAACGCCTCGGGGACCGGTGGACGGTCGGGGCGGTACACATAGCGGTTGCGCGGCGGGATCGACGGGTGGCGACCCTCGAACAGCTCGCCGAACGGCGCGCAGTCGAGCGGCAGGACCTGGTTGCGCTCCGCTTCCTCCCACCACCACTCGACCATCGCCCCCAGGCGCTCGGGCTCGACCGACGCCAGGTCGTGGCACTCCGACGGGTCGACGGCCACGTGGTACAGCTCCCACTGGTCGTCCTCGAGCGGGGTGCGCTCATCGGCGATCGGGTGCCACGTGACGGCTTTCCACCCGTCGTCGTACAACGCCCGGCAGCCGAACATCTCGTAGTACTGGCGGGTGTGGCGGTCCGGCGCCGCGGCGTCGCCGAACGTGGCCTCGAAGCTCACCCCGTCGAGGTGCCGTTGCACGACGCCCCGCAGTTCGGTCGGCGACTCCACGCCCGCCGCTTCGAGCACGGTCGGAAAGAGGTCGATCGCATGGACGTACTGGCGGCGCAGGCCGTCGCCCCGCTCGTCGGCGCCGATCCCCGCCGGCCAGTGCACCAGCAGCGGGTCGGCCACGCCGCCTTCGTGGACCTCGCGCTTCCACCGGCGAAACGGCGTGTTCCCGGCGACCGTCCACCCCCACGGGTAGTTGTTGTGGCACCACGGCCCACCGATCTGCTCCAACCGGATCAGCCCTTCTTCGAGCGTCGACGGTGCCAAGTTCCAGTTGCGGATGTCGTTGGTCGATCCGCCCGGTCCGCCTTCGGAGCTGGCGCCGTTGTCGGAAAGCACCACGAGCAACGTGTTGTCGAGCTCACCCCGTTCGGCCAGGAAGCTCACGAAGCGGCCCAGCTCGTGGTCGGTGTGCGCCAGGAAGCCGGCGAACGCCTCCATGTAGCGGGCGTAGAGCCGCTGCTGGTCGGCCGACAACGACGACCACGCGGGCACCCAATCGGGCCGAGGCGACAACTCGGTGCCGGCGGGGACGATCCCGGCGGCGAGCTGGCGGGCGAACGTGGCGTCGCGCCATGCATCCCACCCGCCGTCGAAACGACCGCGCTCGGCCTCGACCCACGACGGCGGTGGCTGGTGCGGCGAGTGGCAGGCGCCCGGGCACAAGTAGAGGAAGAACGGCTTGTCGGCGTCGACCGCCCGCAGGTCGTCGACCAGACCCATGGCCTGGCCGACCAGGTCGGTGGTGAGGTGGTAGCCGTCCTCCCAGCGCCCCGGCGGCGCGACCACGTGGTTGTCGCACAGCAGCGCGGGGGCGAACTGGTGCGTCTCGCCCTCGAAGAACCCGTAGAACCGTTCGAAGCCACGGCCGAGCGGCCACCGCTCCCGGGTTGCCCCGACATGGCACTCCTCGACGGGCGTCAAGTGCCACTTGCCCACGGCCCAGGCCGCATAGCCGGCGTCGACCAGCACCTCGGACAACATCCCGTTGGCGTGCGGGATGCGGGCGTCATAACCAGGGAACCCGGTGGCCAGCTCGATGATGCGGCCCATGCCGTTGGCGTGGTGGTTGCGGCCGGTGAGCAGGCAGGCCCGGGTGGGCGAGCACAGCGATGTGGTGTGGAAGTTCGTGTATCGCAGGCCGCGCTCGGCGAGTGCGTCGAGGTTCGGGGTGCGCAAGTCGGAGCCGAAGCATCCGAGCTGCGCGAAGCCGACGTCGTCGAGCACCATCAGGACCACGTTCGGCGCACCTCGCCGGGCCCGTCTGGGCGAGCTCCACGACGGCACCGCGTCGCGGGCGTACCTGGCGATCACCCCATCGAACGACGCTGCGTCACCCACCTGCTCTCACCCCCTCGACGGAGCGGTCACCGACCGCCGAAGAAGCCGCGGTGGACCATGCGGGCGACGGTGTCGAGCAGATCATCGGTGTCGAGCGGGATGCCGCGAGCGACGACCAGATACGCGTAGCGCTCGACCATCGCCAACATCGCGGCGGCGGCCAGCCCGGTGGACGGGTCGTCGCGGCCGGCGGCCGGGCTGGAGGCCTCCGCCAGGCGGGCCTGCAACGAGCGTCGGATGCTGGTGAACGCCTCGGTTCCTCGCGCGGCGAGACGGCGGTCGACGTGGCGTCGCTCCATGAACACGCGGATGACCGCGCCCCACCGTTCGTACGTCTCGAAGAACCGTGCCACCCATGCCCGCACTTCCCGGAAGCCGGCCTCGCCAGGCTCGACGGGCCCCAGCCCGACGGCGAGCTCCACCACTTCCTCGACGCATTCCTCCGCCAGCGCGCGGAGCAGGTCGTCCTTGTCGGTGAAGTACAGGTAGAACGTGCCGTGCGAGACGGCGGCCTCCTGCACGATGTCGTCGATACGAGCGGCCTGGTGACCTTGACGGGCCACGACATCGCGACCGGCGTCGAGGAGGCGGGCCATGGTCTGGCGGCCCCGGGTCCGCAACACCCGCTCGCTGGCGGGGGTGCCGAGCGCACGCGACATCGCGAGGTCGGCGACTTCTTCGTCCTCGCCGGCTTCGTCGCCGAGCTTCGCTCCTGGCACTGGGACTCCCTGTACCTGACAACGGCGTCAGGTAAGCAACGGTAACATCCGCCCGATGGACCGACCACGGGCACTCGTGACCGCACCGTTTCGAGGCCCTGGCCTCGAAACGCTCGCCAAGGTGGCCGAGCCGATCCTCGATCCGTGGATCGACCACCAGCCGCTGCGGCTGTACGGCGCGGCCGATCTCGCCGCGCGGATCGAGGGCGAAGGCGCGACCGTCGTGATCTGCGAGGCCGACGAGTGCAAGGGCCCGGTGCTCGATCTGCCCCTGGTGGCCATCGGCTCGACGCGGGGCGACCCCACCAACGTCGACGTGGCCGGCGCCACGGCCAAGGGCATCCCGGTGCTGCACGCGCCCGGCCGCAACGCCGACGGGGTGGCCGAGCTCACGGTCGCCCTGCTGTTCGCCGTGAACCGGCACCTGCTCCCCGCCGACCGCGACGTCCGCACGAACCAGGTGTTCGCCGGCGGCTCCATCCCCTACCAGCGGTTCCGGGCCTGGCAGCTCGCCGGCCGCACGGCCGGGATCGTCGGCCTTGGTGCCGTCGGTCGCGCCACAGCCTGGCGACTCGAGGGACTCGGGATGCGGGTCATCACGGCCGACCCGTTTGCCCCCGACGCCACCCACGACCTGGACTCCCTGCTCGCGGAAGCCGATGTGGTGTCGATGCACGCGGCCGTCACCCCCGAGAGCGCCGGGATGATCGGCGCCGCACAAGTGGCCAAGATGCGTGACGGCGCGGTCTACCTCAACACCGCACGTGCCGGCCTGCACGACCTCGACGCGCTGGTCGACGGGCTGCGCAGCGGCAAGCTCGGCGGCGCGGGCCTCGACCACTTCCAAGGCGAGGCGCTGCCGGAGGGCCATCCGTTGCTCACGATGGACAACGTGGTGCTCACCCCGCACATCGGTGGCGCCACCTACGACACGGAGGCGAACCACTCGGCGATCATCGCCGACGACCTCGTTCGGCTCCTCTCCGGCGAGCGCCCCCTCCACATCGCGAACCCCGAGGTGCTGTCATGACCATGAAGGCCCAAGCCACGCGCCAGGCCGTGCTCGAGACCGCACAGGCCTTGTTGCGCAAGGGCCTCGTCGAGGGGACGTCGGGCAACGTGTCGGGACGCGACCCCGACGGCTCGGTCGTGCTCACCCCGTCGTCGGTGCCGTACGACACGATGACGCTCGACGACCTCGTGGTGTGCAGCCTGGACGGCGACGTGCTCGACGGCGTGCGCGGGCCCACCAGCGAGAAGGCGCTGCACCTCGAAGTGCTGCGCCGCTACCCCGAGATCGGCGGCGTGATCCACCTCCACCCGATCTACGCCACGATGTTCGCCCTGATCCACGAGCCGATCCCCGCGGTGATCGAGGAAGTCGTGGTGTACATCGGCGGCGACGTGCCGATCGCCGAGTACCGCACGACCGGCACCGACGACCTGGGCGCGGAGGCCGCCCGCCACCTCGGCGACCGCAGCGCGGTGCTGCTCGCCAACCACGGCATGGTGGTGGTCGGCAAGGACCCGGCCGAAGCACTGCACCACGCCGGGGTGGTCGAGCGAACTGCCCAGATCGTGTGGGGTGCCCGCCAAGTCGGCGAGATCGTGCCGATCCCCCAGAAGGTGAACGACGACTTCGCAGGGGTGTACCGCCTGCTTCGTGGGATCTGATCGCCGTGCCCGAACGATCCGGTCGCAGGCCCGGATCCCGACCCGCCGCTGCATCGACCGACGGGGCGATCCAGCCTCCCGGTCGCCGCCCCGTCGGGGGGCCAGGGGCTCCGGCCCAGGGGCGCGAGCTGCGCACCCGGGGCAAGCGCACCGTCCGCCGGTTGCTCGATGCCGCCGTGAAGGTGTTCGCGGCGAAGGGCTATCACGCCGCCCGGGTCGACGACATCGTGCGCCGCGCTCGCCTGTCGCACGGCACCTTCTACTTGTACTTCGCCAACAAGGAAGACATCTTCGGCGTGCTGACCGCCGACGTCGCCGAGCAGATGTCGGCCCTGGTCCACTCGCTGGACCCGTTCGAACCAGGCCCCGACGGCGTCGACGCGCTGCGCAAGTGGTTGGCCGAGTTCGCCGAGTTGTACTCCCACTATGGGCCGGTGATCCGGGCATGGACCGAGGCCGAAGCCGACGGTTCGGAGTTCGGGCAGCTCGGCAACCAGATGCTCGGTGAGCTGGCGGTGGCGTTCGCGCGACACGTCGACGCCAGCCCGGCGAAGAAGCTCGACCCCGACGTCGCCAGCTTGGCGCTGCTGGCGATGATCGAGCGGTTCAACTACTACGGCGTGTCGGGCCAGCTCCGGCTCGACCCCGAGCGGACGATCGACGCCCTGGCGATCGCCGTCCACGACAGCTTGTTCGGCAGATCCGCTCGATCCAGCCGTCGAGAAACCTGACACGCGTGTTAGGTTTCCGCCACGGCATTGGGGATGTCGTCTCATCGGGGGAGGAACAGATGCGTCTGCGTCCATGGCGAACTGCCGGCACGATCCTGCTCGCCGGGCTGCTCGTCGGCCTGCCGGCCGCATGCAGCAACTCGAAGTCGAACACGTCGACGTCGACCAAACCCGGCCAGACGTGCCAGAGCCCCAATGAACGACAAGGTGTCAGCGCCACGGAGATCCGCATCGGCGGCATGGCGTCCAAGACCAACCCGCTGGGCTTCGACTACAGCCAAGCGTGGTCGGGCGCCGAGGCCTACTTCGACATGGTCAACTCGAAAGGCGGCGTGTTCGGGCGCAAGCTGAACCTCGTCGACAAGGAAGACGACCAGGCCCTCAACAACACGCAAGCCACCCAACGCCTCATCACCCAAGCCAACGTGTTCGCAGTGGCACCGGTGGCCTCGCTGCTGTTCACGGGCGGCAACTTGCTCGCCCAGAACTGCATCCCCACCTTCGGCTGGAACATCAACCCGCAGTGGTCGTCGGGCCCGAGCCTGTTCGGTGACAAGGGCTCGAACTTGAACTTCAAAGCGCCCAGCACCGGCGCGGCCTGGCTCACCAAGAAGCTCGGCAAGAAGAAGGTCGCGATCCTCGCGTACAACATCGACGAGTCAAAGCAGTGCGCGACCGGTATCACGAACACGTACAAGCACTTCCCGGTGGCCAAGGTGGCCTTCACGGACTCCGCAGTCCCGTACCCCGTCACCGATCTCAGCGGCGACGTCTCGGCCATGAAGCGCGCAGGGGTCGACATCGTGGCCGCTTGCGTCGACGTCAACGGGATGGGCGCCATCGCGCGCGAGATGCGCAAGCAGAACTTCAACGCCACGATGTACCTGCCCGACGGCTACTACGACCAGATCAAGACCGACCCCAACTTCAACGGCTCCTACGTGCTCACGTTCTTCACGCCCCTCGAGACGAAGAACCCGCCCCCCGGGCTGCGCGACTTCCTCACGTGGATGAAGAAGCGCAACGCGCCGGTCAGCGAAATCTCACTGTCGGGCTGGATCTCCGCGGACATGTTGGTCACCGGCATCAAGGCCGCCGGCAAGGACTTCACCCGCTCGAAGGTGGTCGCCGCGCTGAACGGGATGACCGACTACTCGGCAAACGGGATCCTCCCACCCATCGACTGGACCATCGCCCACACCGACAAGTGGAACCCCGGGTGCGCGGCGTACTCCGTCGTGCGGAACGGGAAGTTCGTCCCCCAGTTCGCCAAGGACGGCAAGCCGTTCCTCTGCTTCCCCTCCAACCTCCCGGCCGGCCAACCACCGGAGCCGTCCTACAAGTCGTGACCGCCGGTCGCCTCGGCGTCTCGACCACACTGCTGTCGACTAGATGACCGAATTCCTGACCCACATCATCCAAGGCGTGCCGATCGGGTGCGTGTACGCGCTCATGGCTGTCGGCCTGGTGCTCACGTACAAGACCTCAGGCGTCTTCAACTTGGCGTACGGCGCGCAGGCGTTCGTGTCGGGCGTCGTGTTCTACAAGCTGCGGGTCACGTCGCACTGGTCGGTGGTGCCGGCCGCGATCGTGGCCATCGTGGTCATCGGTCCGCTGCTGAGCTTGCTCATCGGGCGCGGGTTGTTCCACTACCTGCGCAGCTCGACGGCACTCGCACGGCTGGTCACCACGTTGGGGCTGCTGATCGCCATCCCCGCGTTCGTGCAGGTGTTCGTGGGGCAGACGCCGCTCCAACACCCACCCGGCCTCGCACCCGGTGGCCACGGCGGCGCGTTCCCGTGGACCAACGTGCCCGTGTACCACTTCAGCCAGTTCTACTGGGACCAGAATCAGGTGATCACCATCATCGCCACCGTGGTGGTGGCGGCCGGGCTCACCGCCATGTTCCGGTGGACGGGCGTCGGCCTCGGGATGCGGGCCGTCGCCGAGAGCCACCGCATGACCGAGCTGAGCGGCGTGAACGCAGATCGGGTCTCGGGGGTGTCGTGGCTGCTTTCGGGGCTCCTCGCCGGCCTGACCGGCGTGTTGATGGCACCCCTGTTCGAGCAAGTGATCGCCGACTTCTACTTCGCCCTGCTGGTGGCCGCGATCGCAGCCTGCGTCTTTGCCCGCTTGTCGAGCGTGCCGCTGGCGTTCGCCGGCGGTATCGGGCTCGGCGCGATCCAAGAGCTCTTCTCGGGCTACCTGCCGCACAGCAGCGTGCTGTTCACGGGTCTGCGCCCGTCGCTCCCGTTCGTCGTGCTGGTGGTGCTGCTGATCGCGCTGCCCGGCCTCGCTCGCCGCCGTGAGCTGGCCGACCCCCTGGCCGGCGTCGATCCACCGCCACCCCCACCCGCGGCCGTCGACCGGCCGGCGTGGGCCACAGTCGGCACCCGCATGGCGGGCTCGGGCGCGCTGATCGCTCTGGTCGTGCTCACGTTGTTCGTGCTGAACGAGGTGTGGGTGGGTCGGATGACCGAAGGGGTGATCTACAGCATCATCTTCTTGTCGATCACCGTGGTCACCGGCATGGCCGGCCAGATCTCGTTGTGCCAGGCGACCTTCGCCGCGACCGGCGCGTTCACCGTCGGCCAACTCGTCCACAACCAGAACATGTCGGTGCTGTTGGCACTGGTGCTCGGCATGTTGCTGTCGGCAGCGGTGGGCGCGATCGTGGCGATCCCCGCGCTGCGCCTCGCGGGCATCTACGTCGCGCTGGCCACGCTGGCGTTCGCCTTGTTGTTCGACAACGTCCTCGCACCCTTGTCGTGGGTCGGCCACGGGTCCACGCCGCTGACGGTCGCACGCCCGGTCATCGGCCCGTTCGACTTCGGCTACCCGTTGCACGACCGCTCCTACTTCGTGCTGTGCCTGTTGTTCCTCGGCATCGCCGGTGGCGCAGTCCTGCTGATCAGCAAGGGCACCACTGGTCGATACCTCAACGCCATCCGCGGCAGCGAACGCGCCGCCTCGTCGATCGGCATCAACCCGGTCCGCGCCAAGATCACCGCGTTCGCCGTGTCCGGCGCCCTGGCCGGCCTCGGCGGTGGGCTGCTGGCCAGCTACCGCACCGCGGCGAACCCAACCGACTTCGTCTATCTGCTCGGCCTGTTCTGGGTGCTCATCGTGGTCACGATCGGGTCCCAGTCGGTGTTCGGTGCCATCGCCGCGGGCTTCTCGTTCGCGCTCGTGCCCGAGATCATCAACTCGCTCGGCATCTCGAACCAGTTGCTGTGGAGCGAGGTGCTGTTCGGCCTCGGCATCATCACGTACGTGAAGTACCCCGAGGGGATCATCGAGGCCCAGACACGCGGCGCCATCCGGGGCGTGGCCCGGCTCCTCGGCATGGGCGACCACGATCGTGGCGAGGTGCGCGGTGCGCTCGCGTCGACCGAGGAAGCATCGTGACGGACACCCATCTGCTCGACGCCGTCGACGTGAGCCGGCGCTTCGGCGGCGTGTCCGCACTGAACGGCGTGACGCTGCACGCCGACGAAGCCGAGATCGTCGGGCTCATCGGGCCCAACGGCGCCGGCAAGTCCACGTTCTTCGACTGCATCTACGGCACGATCCGCCCCAACTCGGGGCGGATCACGTTCGCGGGGCGCGACTTGTCGTTGCAGCCTGAGTACCGCCGGTCCCGCCTCGGCCTCGGTCGCACCTTCCAACGCATCGAGCTGTTTCCGGGCATGACCGCTTGCGACCACTTGCTCGTGGCGGGGCGGAGTCAGCAGCGCGACGGCGGCGTGCTGCGTGACCTCGCCGGCCGCGGCCGGATCACGCAAGCGGAGCGAGACGAAGCGCTCGGCGTGCTCGAGATGCTCGGGATCGCCGACGAAGCCGAGCGTCCCATCGAGGCCCTGAGCCTCGGGCACGGCCGTCTGGTCGAGCTGGGTCGGGCGCTCATGACCAAGCCCCGCTTGTTGCTGCTCGACGAGCCGTCGTCGGGCCTCGACCGCGCCGAGACCACGGCCATGGTCGACGTGCTGCGGCTCGTGCGCGAACGGCACCACACCGCGATCGTGCTGGTCGAGCACGACGTCGAGATGGTCGCGGAAGTAACCGAGCGGGTGTACGTCCTCGACATCGGCCGCCTGATCGCCGAAGGCCCGACCAACGATGTGCTCGACGACCCCATCGTCCGCCAGGCCTACCTCGGAGTTCCCGCATGACCGCCTTGTTGGAGCTCGACGAAGTCGAGGCCGGCTATGGCCCGTTCCGCGCGATCTTCGGGGTGTCGCTGGAGATCCAACCCGGCGAAGCGGTCGCCATGCTCGGCGCAAACGGGGCGGGCAAGACCACCATCGCCCGGGTGTGCTCGGGCCTGATCCGCCCCACAGCCGGGTCGTTCCGCTACTCGGGTCGCGAGGCCTCGCAACTCGGCGCGTACCGCCTGGCCAAGGCCGGCGTGGCCCACGCCCCCGAGGGCCGCTCGGTTTTCGCCACGCTCACGGTCGAAGAGAACCTGGCGCTGTCGTTCCGCCAGGAGATGGGCCGCGACTTCCGTGCCGGCATCGACCAGGCCTGCGAGATGTTCCCGCGGCTCGGCGAGCGGCGCCGCCAGCTCGCGGGAACGTTGTCGGGCGGCGAGCAGCGGATGCTGGCATTGGCCCGCGCGCTGGTGATCAAACCACGTCTGCTGGTGGCCGACGAGTTGTCGCTCGGGTTGGCACCCGTCACGGTCGAAGAGGTGTACCGCACGCTGGCTCGCATCAAAGAAGAGGGCACGGCGATCCTGGTGATCGAGCAGCACGTGCACCACGCGCTCGCCTTGGCCGACCAAGCGGTCGTCTTGCGTCACGGGGAGGTCAGCCACCGCGGCACCTCGACCGAAGTGGGAGCCCTCAGCGAGCAGCTGCTCCCGAGCGGCAACGGCGGTGGCGGCGCGCCGGCGACCCCTGGCGACGAGCTCGATGCCGCGGACGGCCCGCTCGGTCCGAGCGAAGCGGTCAGCGATGCGCCCGCCGCGACCACCGGGTCGGCCGGGTCGCCCCCCGCCGACGCAGCCGAGCCACCACTGCGACGCCGACGACCGCTGATCGCGGACCGCCGGGCACAGCCCGGAACCGAGCTGGCGTGAGCCCCGGCCCGCCGCCCCCGTCGCCTGCCGGACCGACCATGGACGCCGCGGTGTACCGGGCGCCGGGCGAGATCACGATCGAGGCGCGACCGGTCCCCGCCGCGGGTCCCGGCGAGCTGGTCATCGCAGTCGAGCACTGCGGGGTGTGCGGCACCGACTTGCACCTCATGTTGGAAGGGTGGGGTCGGCCAGGGTCGATCGAAGGCCACGAGTTCGCCGGCACGGTCGTCGAGGTGGGACCCGACGTCGCGGGTTGGTCCGTTGGCCAGCGCGTGGTGGGCGGGCCCGCGGCCCGTTGCGGACGCTGCCGCCACTGCCTGGCCGGTCGGCCATCGCTGTGCGCCGAGCGCGACACCCCCGGCACCCAGGTCTGGCAAGGGGCGTTCGCCGCGCTCAAGGCGATTCCGGCGGCGGAAGCCATCCGAGTGCCCGACCACCTCTCGCTTCGCGCCGCGGCGCTGGCCGAGCCGCTCGCCGTGGCCCTCCACGCGCTCACGCTCGCGCCGGTCGAGCCGGGCCAACGCGTGCTGGTGCTCGGCGGCGGTCCGATCGGTGCGCTGGCCGTCGCCGTGCTGCGCGACCGTGGCGTCGACCACGTCGTGGTGTGCGAGCCCAACCAACGTCGACGCGACTTGGCCGTGCGGGTGGGAGCCACCGCCACCTGCCTGCCGGACGAGCTCGAGGTTCCCAGCATCGCCGAGCCCGGCAAAGTGGTCGATCAGGCGGTCGACGTGGTGCTCGAGTGCTCCGGCAAGGTGCAGGCCATGGAAGCCGGGCTGGCCCAGTTGGAGCGCACCGGAACGTTGGTGCTCGTCGGTTCCGGCATCGAACCGCCTCGCTTCGACCCGAACCGCATCGTGCTCAACGAGCTCGTGGTCACCGGGGCGTTCTGCTACGACGCCGGCGGCTTCCACGACGCCGTCGACCTGCTGGCCTCGGGGCGCCTGCCGGTCGACGACTTGATCGAACCCGCCGACGTCGGCCTGCACGGCTTGCTCGGTGCGCTTCGCGGGCTGGCCGCGGGCGACATCGCCGGCAAGGTGCTGGTCGACCCGAGACTCGGAGCCACCCATGCCTGACGCACCACCCCGGCTGAACCACGTCGCGCTCTCGCTGCCCCCGGCGGCACTCGAGCCCGAAGGCCGTGCCGAGATCGTCGAGTTCTACGGCGACGTGTTCGGATGGCGTGAATACCCGCAGCTCACCCGAGACGGCCAGCTGCTCGTGCTGGGTCTCGCCACGTACGACCAGTTCGTGTACCTGCTGTCGGACGATGACCCACTGCGGGCGCCGCGCACCGACCACTTCGGCCTGTCGGTGGCCACCCGCGCGGAGTTCGACGCGCTGCTCACGAAAGTGAAGCAGAAGCAGGCCGGCGACCCCCGCATCGATCTCGACGACCACACCGTCGACGACCAGGAAGTCGTGAAGATCCACAGCTTCTACGTCCACCACCTGTTGCCGCTGACGGTGGAAGTGCAGTGGTGGGAGTTCCCCTCGGCGCCGTGAGAAGGCGCCGGGCGGCGCTCAGGACTCCGCGAATCGGCGCAGCAGACCGCGGGCGATCACCAGGCGCTGGATCTCGTTGGTGCCCTCGCCGATGATCATCAGCGGCGCGTCGCGGTAGTAGCGCTCGACCGGGAAGTCCTTGGTGTAGCCGTAACCGCCGTGGATCCGCATGGCTTCGGTGGCCAGTTCGAACGCGGTCTCCGACGCGAACAGCTTGGCCATGCCGGCTTCGACGTCGGCGCGCTCGCCGGCTTCGAACTTGGCGGCGGCGGAGTACGTGAGCAGGCGGGCTGCTTCGAGCTTGGTTCCCATCTCTGCCAACTTGAACTGGATCGCCTGGTGCTGGTTGATCGGCACGCCGAACGTCTCGCGCTCCGCCGCGTAGCTCATCGCCGCGTCGAACGCGGCCCGGGCCACCCCGACACCACGGGCGGCGATGTTGATGCGGCCCAACTCGAGCGACGACAGGATCTGGCGCAGCCCGTGACCGAGCGACTCGGCGCCGCCCAAGATGTTCGCCGCGGGCAGCCGGTGACCGTCGTACGCGACTTCGACCGTCTCGAGGCCTTTGTAGCCGAGCTTGTCGATGGCCCGGCTGACGGAGATCCCCTCGAACGACGGGCCGGGCTCCTTTTCGACGATGAAGCACGTGATGCCCTCGGGGGCCCGAGCCGCCAGCGCCACGAGGTTGGCCCGCTCGCCGTTGGTCACCCACATCTTCGTGCCGTCGATGACGTAGTCGTCGCCGTCGGGCGTGGCCCGGCACTTGATGTTCTTCGTGTCCGAGCCGGCGTCGGGCTCCGACAACGAGAAGGCCGATCGCCACTCACCTGTCGCCATCTTGGGCAGCCACCGCTCTCGCTGCTCGGGTGTCCCGAACCGGCGGATCAAGGTGGCCGCGATCATGTGCGTGTTGAGCACACCCGACAGCGACATCCAGCCGTAAGCCAACTCCTCGATCACCCGGGCGTACGTGGTGACGTCGAGGTCGAGGCCGCCGTACTCCTCGGGGATCATCGAGCCGAAGAGGCCGAATGCCTTCATCTGTTCGACCATGGCCTCGGGGAACTCGTCGGCGTGCTCGAAGCGCGACGCGTTGGGAATCACCTCGGCCGACACCCATCGCCGCAGCGTGGAGATCAGGTCGTCGGCGGTGGCGGCATCGATCGGCATGGGTCCAGATTCTCCTCGGCGCGCGAGCTGACGAAGACGTCGGCGAGCGTAGCCCTGGGCGCCGCTCACTCGATGCGCTCGAGCACCGCCTCGAACAGCACGTGGTACGACCAGCGCAGCCGCGGGCCGTCACGCCAGCGGCGAACCGTCACCCCGGGCAGCCCCTCCGGTCGCAGCACCAGCGCGCCGCCCTCGAACGTGGCGGCCACATGGATCTCGGTGGAGAAGTCGGCGGCCATCACGTCGTTCACTCCGTGCTCGACCACGCCATCGACCACCATGTCGTGCACGACCCCGCCACCGGTGACCACCAGCCGGTTCCCGGCCTGCTCGATCCGCTCGACGTGATGCCAGATGGGATGGTCGGCGGCGAGCGCGCCACCGTCGGGCGCGGAGGCGTCGACCACTTTCCACGTGCCGCGCAGATCCGGCGCTCCGTCGACGAGCGGTTCGTCGCTTGCGCCCAGCACCGGCGGGGGCATGGTGTCGCCGTAGCCACCCGGTGGCGTGTGCGCCACGGGGATCTCGGCCAGGCCCGTCACCCGGTCACCTCGGTCATCGCGAACAGCCACTGGCTCTCCAACCCTGATTCGCGGTAGCGCCCGATGGTGGCGGCCACTTCGGGGTCGCCGGCAAGGCGCACGTAGTCGACCCGCGACGGATACCGCATGATGCCGACGAACTGGAAGTGCTCGCCGCCTTCGCCGATCACTTGCGAGTCGATGTTGGCCGCCAGCACGAACGTGCCGCCGCGGGCCTCCACGAACTCCTTCATCGCGACCGAGTACTTCCACACCGCTTCGCGCCCAGAGAGGCCCTCGAGCTCACCGGTCGCCTGCTCCTTGAAGCTCAACATGTTGAGCATCACGACCGGTTCGTCGGGCGGGCCCGACAAGAACGCCTCGACTTGTTCCTTGGTCGGCTGCGTCGCCACGTGCTCCCCCTCGATCGGCCGCTGACCGGGTCACCGTAACTTTTGGGAGTCTGTGTTTCAATAGATGCCAGCTGAGTCGCGGGCGTTCACGGCGCGAGCAGCGCCCGCACACCAGCGACCCATGCCCGCTGGACCTGGCGCCCGGTACGACCCATGCCCGTACGGAGTTGGTCCCAGGACTCGAACGACGTGAGCGTGGTCAGCGAGCCGACGAGGTCGACGCGAGCTGCTGGTGCACGCGCCGCGAGCTCGGGGGCGAAGTGGAGGCGGGTCTGGTCCGCTTGGAAGTGCCGGACGTCGTCGAGCGCGGCCGCCAGCTCCGGGTGCTCCAAGGAACGAGCACGGGCCAGCCGCCCCACGGGGGCCACGGCGTCGTGGAGGCGGACCCGCGCCGCGACGTAACGAGTGACGCGCTGGTCGAGCGGGCCCCCGCCGATCGACGGGATCTGGAACAAGTCGTCGTAGCGGTCCATGAAGCGCCGGATCGTGTGCGCCCGCAACTCATCGAGGTCGGCGAAGTACCGGAACAGCGACGACGGCGACACCCCCGCCCGCTCGGCGACCTCCTGTGCCGTAGGTGGTGCGTGGCCGCTCTGGATCAGGTCGACCATGGCGTCGATGACGGCGAGTCGGCCCCGCTCCCGTCGAGCGCGACGCCCATCGAGCTCACCCAGCCGCGCAGTCATGGCGGCAGGATAGGCCCTGCCAGGGCGCGGCCCCGGCGATCGTGGCAAACTATTGGGAGTCTCACTCCCAACACACACGAAGGGCGGACGGGGGTCACGCGATGACGAGAGCAGCACAGTTCCACGGCCGGATCGGCCGCACCGTGGCCGATTCGGAGCCGTGGTTCGACGATCCGCCGCACCCCGGCGACGACGCGCCCAACGTGGTGATCATCCTGCTCGACGACACCGGGTTCGCCCAGCTCGGCTGCTACGGCTCCGACATCGAAACGCCCCACATCGACGCCCTCGCGGCTGCCGGGCTGCAGTTCACGAACTTCCACGTGACCCCGCTGTGCTCCCCCACCCGCGCCGCGCTGCTCACCGGCCGGGCCAACCACGCGGTGGGCATGCGCACGGTGTCGAACTTCCGCACCGGCTACCCGAGCCAGCTCGGGCATGTCACCAACCACGCGGCCACCGTCGCCGAAGTGTTGCACGACGAGGGGTACGCAACGTTCGCCGTCGGCAAGTGGCACCTCGCGCCGATGGAGCAGTGCTCGGCCGCAGGGCCGTTCGATCAGTGGCCGCTCGCCCGGGGGTTCGACCGCTTCTACGGCTTCCTCGAAGGCGAGACCGACCAGTTCCACCCCGAGCTGATCGCCGACAACCACCCCGTCGACCCACCCGGCCGGCCCGCCGACGGCTACCACCTCTCAGAGGACCTGGTCGATCGGGCGCTGGCCATGCTCGCTGACTCCAAGGGCGTCCGTCCCGACCGGCCGTTCCTCTGCTATCTCGCGTTCGGCGCGACCCACGCGCCCCACCAGGCGCCACCCGAGTACCTCGCCAAGTACCGCGGCCGCTACGACGAGGGGTGGGACGTCATCCGCCAGCGCTGGTTCGCGCGCCAGCTCGAGCTCGGCGTGATCCCACCGGGTACTGAGCTGTCGGACCGCAACCCCGGCGTCGAAGCCTGGGAGGACCTGTCGGTCAACGAGCAGCGCCTCGCCACCCGCCTCCAAGAGGCGTTCGCGGCGTTCCTCGACCACACCGACGATCAAGTCGGCCGCTTCGTCGACGGCCTGCGGCGCATGGGCGAGCTCGACAACACGCTGTTGTTCTTCATGGCCGACAACGGCGCGTCGCAAGAAGGCGGCCCGACCGGCGTGCTGCACGAGATGAAGTGGTTCAACGGCATCGTCGAGCATCCCGACGAGGCCGTGGCCCGCCTCGACGACATCGGCGGGCCCAACAGCCACACCAACTACCCGTGGGGATGGGCACAGTGCGGCAACGCGCCGTACCGCTGGTACAAGCAGAACACGCACGAGGGCGGGGTCCACGTGCCGCTCATCGTCCACTGGCCCGACGGCCTCGGCGCCAGCCACGCCGGCACCAGGCGCGACCAGTTCGTGTTCGTGTCCGACATCGTCCCGACGGTGTACGACCTGCTCGGTGTCACTGCGCCCGCCACGTTCAACGGCCTCGACCAACTGCCGGTGACCGGGGCTTCGTTCGCGCCGGTGCTCACCGACCCCGACCACCCCTCCACCAACGAGCTGCAGTACTTCGAGCAGAACGGCAGCCGGGCACTCATCGCGGGTGAATGGAAGGCGGTCTGCAAACACTGGCCCGGCGCCGACTACGACACCGAGCAATGGGAGCTCTACCACCTCGCCACCGACCGGGCCGAGGGCCACGATCTGGCGGCCAGCGAGCCTGACAAGCTCGCCGAGCTGATCGATCTGTGGTGGCAGGAAGCCGAGCGGCACGGCGTCCTGCCGCTCGATGACCGCGGGGTGGAGCTCTTCGGCGCTCGGTTCCGGGATCGGTCGCCACACCCGGCGTCGCGGCGTTACGTGTACCGGCCGCCGATGTCGCCGATGGCCGCGCAGGCCAGCGCCGCGATCGGCGGGCGCAGTTTCGACCTCACCGCGTCGGTGACCACCAAGGCGGGTGACGAAGGCGTGCTGTACGCCGTGGGCGCGCAGACATCCGGGTTGTCGATCTTCGTGCAGGGCCGGCGTCTGGTCCTCGACTACAACGCGTTCGGCGACCACACCGTGTTGGAGTCGTCGGTTGACGTGCCCGTGGGTGATGCGGACATCGGCGTCCGGCTGCGCCGGGGCGACGGGCTGGCCGGCACCGCCACCTTGGTGATCGACGGCGAGGAAGTGGCCCACGCCGAGCTGGCGCTGTTCTTGCGCATGATCTCGTCGTCGGCGTCGAGCGTGGGATCCGACCACGGCTCGGCCGTGTCGCCCCGTTACACCGGCCCGTTCCCGTTCACGGGCGAACTGCACCAGATCGTGATCCAAGCCAGTCCCGAGCGCTTCGCCGACATCGACGAAGCCACCGCACGAGCAGAAGCGAGCCGCCAATGACCACCGACGCCCCGAGCTACGGCGTGATCGACCGCGAGTACGGTCGCCGTCTCGCCACCACCGACCCGGCCGACGACGGTCCGGTGTGGATGGTCAACTTGATGAAGTACCGCGACGTCGCGAGCTACCCCGACGGTCATACCGACGCGAGCGGCTCCACCAGCGGGCGCGAGGCCGACGACCGGTACGCGCCGCTCGACGTGTTGGCCGACATCGGCGCGGAAGTCGTGTTCTTCGGCGACGTCGAGGACCAGTTGCTCGGCGACGAGACCGTGTGGGACCGCGTCGGCGTCGTGCGCTACCCCACCCGTCGCGCGTTCATCGAGATGCAATCGCGCGACGACTACAAGGCCAAGCACGTCCACAAGGAAGCGGGCATGGAGCGCACGTTCGTGATCGGCTGCCAACCGTTCGACTTGCCGGCCGACCTCCCCGACAAAGCCGAGGCCCCCTCGTGGGACGACGTGCCGCATCCCCCGACCCCCGACGACGGGCCGGTCATGGTGGTGCACGTGATCAAGTACGCCGAAGCCACCAGCCGCGCCGAGATGCACCACTACGAGATGGCCGCGGCGCGCTCCGCCGTGCCGGCCGGCGTGCAGATCGGCGGTTGGTTCGAAGCCGAGGGCACGATCGTGGGCGACGGCCGGACCTGGGATCAGGTGCGCTTCAACCGCTTCCCGTCGAAAGCCGCGTTCATGGACGTGGTGCTCGACCCGAAGCGGCTCGAGGCCCAACGAGCCCACCGGGCACCCGCCATGTCCGACACGTACACCATGATCGTGCGCCCGCGGATCGACCACTTGGACCGCTGACCCCGCCCCCCCTCCTCCTCCCGTTCTGGGCTGAAAATGACGCGTCCCCACGCGTAAATATCAGCCCAGAACGGGTGGGGGGGGTGAGGGTGGGGGTGGGGGGGTGTCAGGGGTCGCGGGGGAGGCCGAGCAGGCGCTCGGCGATCACGTTGCGCTGGATCTCGCTGGTGCCGCCCGCGATCGTGAGGCAGCGGTTGGCGAGAAACCCACCGACCCACGCCGCCGCGTCGCCCTCCGCGCTCGCCGACTCCGGGCCGCCGAGCAGCATGCCCACCTCCTGCACGCGCTGGTCGTGCTCGACGCCGAGCAGCTTGCGCACGCTGGCCTCAGGACCGTGCCCGTGGCCGGCGAGTGCCCGCAACGTCATCCGCATGCCGAGGGTGGCCAGCGCGTGGGCCTCGACCACCAGCTCGCCGACCTGCTCGGCGGCCTCGGGCTCGCTGCCGAATCGCGCGACGAGCGACTCGACGCCCGGCCCGAACGACGAACCGCTGCCCATCGCGACGCGCTCGTTCTCCAGCGTCGTGCGGGCCGTCCGCCAACCATCGTTCACCGCGCCGACGACGGCATCGTCGGGGACGAAGACGCCGTCGAGGAAGACCTCGTTGAACATCTCGATGCCGGTGAGCTCACGCAACGGCCGGATGTCGACGCCACCGGCCCGCACATCGACCACGAACGTGGTGAGGCCGGCGTGCTTGGGCACGTCGGGATCCGTGCGGGCGACGCACAGCCCGAAGTCCGCCACGTGGGCGAACGTGGTCCACACCTTCTGACCGTCGATCCGCCAGCCGCCGTCGACTTTGGTGGCCCTGGTGGTGACCGAGGCCAGGTCGGACCCGGCACCGGGCTCGCTGAACAGCTGGCACCAGCTGATCTCGCCGAGCAGCGTGGGCCGCACCCAACGCTCCTGCTGCTCGGTGGTGCCGTGGGCCAACAACGTGGGCAGCACCCAACCCGCGATCCCGATGTTGGGGCGGCGGACGTGCGCGGCCCGCAGCTCCTCGTCGATCACCAGCTGCTCGAGCGGGGTCGCGCTGCGGCCCCACGGCTCGGCCCAGTGCGGCGCGAGGTAGCGGTGCTCCACCAGGGCTGCGCGCCACTCCTCCTTGGGGCGTTCGGCGATCGCGGCCACGAACTCGCGCACTTCCGCCCGGGCGGCCTCGGCCGCAGCCGGGTCGGCGATGTCGTCGGGGTCGAGGCGAAGGCTGCGACGCGCGCCGGCGGCGGCCAGCGCGGCGGCACGTCGGTCCCACTGCGACGGCGGCCCGGCGAGCAGGCGGTCGGCCGCAGCCCGCTTCAAGAAGATGTGGGCGTCGTGCTCCCAGGTGAACCCGATGCCGCCGAGGATCTGCACGGCGTCTTTGGCGCAGCGGAAGAACGCCTCGGGACCCAGCGCGGCCGCCGCCACCATCGCGATCTGCTCGCTGCCAGTACCGGTGCCGCCGCCGGAGGAGCCGTCCGCAGCCGCAGCTGCAGCCGCGTCCGATCCGCCCGAGCCACGCTGGCCGCCCGGCCCTCCATCTGCCGCCGCCAGCTCGTCGGCAGCGCGAAGCCCGTCCCACACGGCAGCCCGCGCCAGCTCCACGCGGCACAACATGTCGGCACAGCGGTGCTTGACACCTTGGAACTGCCCGATCGGCCGGCCGAACTGCACTCGCTCGCGGGCCCATGCCGCGGCGGTGTCGGTGCACCAGGCGGCACCGCCGAGCGACTCGGCCGCCAGCAACAAGGCGCCGACGGTCTCGACCCAACCGGGAAACGGCTCGGGTCCGAGCAACGCGTCGGGGTCCGAGCCGGCGCCAGACGGGAACACCGCGTCGATCCGCCCGACCCGCCGCGTGCGGTCGACCGAGGCGAGTGGCGCGGCGCTTGCGTCGACCACCGCCCACTGCGTGGTCGGCGGTTCCGCGCGCTCCGGCGGCACGACGGGTACCACGATCACGTCGGCAAGCTGGGCCCCCAACACCGGGCTGCCCGGCGGGCCGAACGCCACCGCACCGACCTTGTCACCGGTGGCCAACGCCTGCAGCAGATCGGCGTGACGCTTGGTGCCCATGCGGGTCAGCACGGCGGCCGCCAGCACGCTGGGCAGGAACGGACCGGGCGCGCAGGCTCGCCCCAACTCCTCGAGCACCACACCCAACTCGGCCAGCCCGAAGCCCGACCCGCCGGCCGATTCAGGCACGTGGAGACCGAGCCAGCCGAGATCGGCGAGCTCAGCCCAGTACGACGGCAACCCTGGCGCGTCCGCATCGAGGCACGCCCGGGCCTCGGTCAGGACCTCCCGCTCGCGAACCCATCGCGCCGCAGCGTCGTGCAGCGCAAGGTGCGCGTCGTTCACCCGGCGCGTTCGACCGTGATGGCCGAGGTCGGGCAGCCGTCGGCCGCGTTCAGGATCGCTTCCTCGGCGTCGCCGTCGGGATCGACCACGATGGCCTTGCCGTCGTCGTCGAGGTCGAACGTCGCCGGCGCCCAGAACGCGCAGTTGCCCGAGCCGATGCAGGCGTCGTGGTCGATCCGAATGTCGAAGCGCATCGGAGGTGATGTTGCCTCAGGCGGGGGTGAACTGCACCGGCAGCGAGGTCGGCGACCGGAACCGCTCCCCATGGATGTGCGGGTCGTCGGTGGCGTCGGGGTCGAGGCGCAAGTCGGGGAAGCGGTCCATGAGCGCGGCCACCGCCACCCGCATCTCCATGCGCGCCAAGTGCATTCCGAGGCACATGTGCGGGCCGAGCCCGAACGCGATGTGAGGCTGCTTCGGGCGCGTGATGTCGAACTCGTCGGCGTCGTCCCAGCGGGTCTCGTCGTGGTTGGCCGAGCCCACGTGGGTCACCACCGGCATGCCCTCACGCACCTCGACGCCGCCGACCTCGCAGTCGCGGGTGCTGACCCGGCTGGTGATCAGCAGCGGCGACTCCCAACGGATCGACTCCTCGACCGCCTGAGGGAACATGGACCGGTCGTTGCGCAGCAGCTCGAGCTGGTCGGTGTGGGTGAGCAGGCCGTACAGGAAGTTGCCCGTGGCCCGATACGTGGTCTCGGCGCCTGCGGGCAACAGCAAGCGGAGGAACGAGAAGATCTCCTCGTCGCCGAGACGGCTGCCGTCGAGCTCGGTGGTGACCAGGTCGCTGATGACGTCGTCGCTCGGGTGGGCGCGGCGCTGCTCCACGATGCCGGCGAGGTACTCCCGGAAGGCATCGGACGCGGCGATGCCCTGCTCCGGCGCGGCCGCGACGTTGATGATGTCGATGGCCCACTGATGGAACTGCTCGTTGTCGGAGCGTGGGATGCCGAGGATCTCCGCGATCACCTGCACCGGGAACCGGAACGTGAACTCGCGGACCAGCTCGGCGTGGCCGCGGCGGGCGAAGCGGTCGATCAGCTCGTTGACGACTTCGGTCACCAACTCGCCTTCCCAGCGCGCGAGCGCCTTTTGGCGGAACGCATGGCTCACGAGTCGACGGTGGCGACCGTGCTCGGGCTCGTCCATGCCGACGAGCACATAGGGGCCCATGACGATGCCCATGAGGTCGCGGATCCAGCCCGAGGAGAACGTCTCGTTGTCGCGCAGCACCTGGGAGACCAAGTCGTACGTGTACACCGCGAACGTCTCGACTTCTTCGCCGAGCGGGTTCGGGAGCAGCGAGACCTCCGCCGGCGCCCGACGGCGCTGCTCGGCCAGCCGGGGATAGGGGTCGCGGGTGTCGCCCGCCACCGTGTCGGTGAACTGCCCCATGCTGTCGAACGGATCGACAGTCGACACCGTCTCGTCAACTCGTGATGCCACTGCTACTTCTCCCCCGCGGAGAAACCTGACGCGGGAGTCAGGTTACTGCTCACTGACGTTGCTGTCAGGTTCGGCATCGCCCGCGCGGATGCCTGCCGGGTGGGCCGCGTGGTGCCGGCATCGTGCTCGGCCGGCGCGACCGGGCGCCCCGGGGCCCCAGCGGTCGCCTCGGCCGCGCGTCAGGTAGCCGAGGCGGTCAGCTCGCGAAAGCGCGCGTAGCGCGCTTGCATGGCATCGACCCAGGCTTGGCGCGGCGCGACCTCGCGGCCCGGGCGCGCCCAACGCTCCGCCGCCTCGGCCTTCGCTTCCAGGCCGGCCACGACACGGGCCAGGAACGCCGCGCCGTACGCCGCACCTTCGGGTACCGCCACGGTGTGCACGGGAAGGTCGGTGGCGTCGGCGATGGCCTGCATCCACTCCTCGTCCTGGCTGCCCCCGCCGGTGGCCACGATGCGCGACGGCCGGCGACCTTCGCCGAGCAGTCCGGACGCGAGCTCGAGATGGTGGCGGACCACGAACCCCGAAGCCTCGTAGGCCGCGCGGCGCAGCTCGGCCGGGCCCTGGGTGAGGTCGAGGTCGTGGATCGACGCGCGGCGCTCCGGGTCGTGCAACGGCGTGCGCTCCCCGCGGATGTACGGCAGGCACACGGGGACGTGGGCCGGATCGGCGGCCGGCTCCTCGGCTGCACCGCCGAGCCGCCTCGCCCACTCCAGGAACAAACCGCCGGCGTTGGACGGACCGCCGACCATCGCTTCACCCCCGGCCATCGACGGGATGGTCCACAGCCCCGGCACGTCGGCCCACGTGGGGACCGCCAGCCACGTGATCAGTGTCGTGCCGCAGATGACGAGCGCATCGCCTTCGGCGAGCCGACCGGCGCAGAGCTGTTCGGTGTAGGCGTCGACCGTGCCGGGACCGAGCAGCGCCCCGTCGGTCTCGCCGATCGAGGTGCCGGGCTGCACGACGGTCGGCAGCTGGTCGACCCGGATGCCGTGGGCCTCGCACACCGCCGGGTCCCACCCCTGCGGCCCGAACAACGGGCCGGCGAGGAGTCCGATGACCGAGTCGACGGCGGCCACGCCGCTCAGCGCGTGGTTCGCCATCGCCTGGGCGGGCCACAGCCCCGCCGCCTCGGGCGCCTGGCGCAGGCACCACTCCGCGAACCCCACGAGTTCGCCGCTGCTGGCAGGGTCGCCGGACCCACCAGCGCAACCGCGGGCGTCGCCGTACAGCAAGCCGGGGGTGAGGGCATGGCCCGACTCGTCGACCGCGCACAGCGACGGCACCATGGCTGCCACCTGGACCGCCCGCACCTCGTGCGCACGCGCCACCGTCTCGAAGGCTTCGCGCACGCCGGTACGCCACGCCAAGTCGGCGTCGTGCTCGAGCCGATCACTGCTGGGGGTCCGAATGCCGTGGTGCACCCGCGCCCGGGCGACGACGCGCCCATCGGCATCGGCGGCGACCGCCTTCACGGAAGTCGTCCCGATGTCGACCCCTACGGTGACTTCGGTCATCGATCGCCCCCCGGAGCCCGACCTGCTTCGATCACTGACACGGACGTCAGGTTTCCTCGCGGTGAGCGTACCCCCCAAGCGACGCACCCGCCCGCGTCGCGCACACCACCCCAACCGCTCACACCACCGTCCTGTGCGCGCCCAGCCACCCACCAGGTGGCCAAGTACTCACAACCCGGGTGGTCGGGGACCTCCTGCTGTGCGCGCCCAGCCACCCACCAGGTGGCCAAGTGCTCACAACCCGGGTGGTCGGGGACCTCCTGCTGTGCGCGCCCAGCCACCCACCAGGTGGCCAAGTGCTCACAACTCGGGTGGTCGGGGACCTCCTGCTGTGCGCGCCCAGCCACCCACCAGGTGGCCAAGTGCTCACAACTCGGGTGGTCGGACTACCTTCCGGGGGGTATGGCACGGACTGAGCGGCATCGCCGCGTCGCCGTGGCCGCAACCGCACTCCTCATCGTCGTCACGGCGGGCACCGCGCTCCTCACCCGATCCACCGACCACACGCGCGCGCACCCTGGTCGCGGTGCAGCCGGCGGTGCCCAACGTCCCGCGGCAGCAGGTGGCGGGGCCGCGCTGGCCGGCGACGTGCCGGTGTTCCGGGTCGGCACGGCCGTGGTCAACGTCGATCCGCCCGCCGACGACCCGCAGTACCTCGGCGGGTTCGGCACGATGGCACATCCCACCGCCAAGGTGCACGATCCGCTCGAGGTACGTGCATTCGTGGTCCGGCGCGGCGCCACGACGTTGGCGTTGGCGTCGGCGGACTCGCAGGGTTGGTTCCTCGAGTCCGACCAGGGTCCGTACGGCATCGACGACGTCCGCAAGGAGGTGGCCGGCTGGCTCCGGGCGCACGGCTCGCCGCACGCCGAGCCCGCCGACATCGTCGTGTCGGCCACCCACTCGCACGCGGCGCCGACCGTCATGGGCATCTGGGGTCCGCCGAACCCGCGCTATCAACGGCAGCTGCGCGACGCGGCGGTCCGCGCCATCGAGCAGGCCGCGCTCCACACCCGCCCGGCTGAGCTGTGGTCCGCCGACGCCGACATCGCCGACGTGATCGGCCACACCGTCCGCCAGACCGACCTGTACGACGGGTGGACGATCGACAGCGACCTGCCGATCCTGTGGGCGCGCGACCCCTCGACCGGCAAGACCGTCGGTCTGTACGCGAACGTGCCGGTGCACGCCGACGTCGTGAGCGGCGCCGACATGGACGCGATGAGCGCCGACCACATCGGCGGTGCCCGCGACCGGCTCGACAAGCTGCTCGGCGGCACGTCAGTGCTGGCGATGGGCACGCTCGGCCGACAGGAGTCGATCGTCCAGACGAACGGCCTGACCGACTCCAACCTCGTGGCCGACTACGTCGCGAACCGGATCCGCTGGGCGCTGGCGAGCGCGCAGCCGATCACGAGCCCCAACCTGGCAGCCACATCCGTGCCGGTGACCGTGCCGGCAACCGGCGCGCCGCTGCTGGCCCTGCTCGCCGCCGAGCACGTCACGCCCGGCCAGAAGCTCCCCGTCGTCGACAGCTACGGCGTCGGGCGATCGAGCACCCCGCCGTACCAGACGGGCACCGTGCTCGGCACGCAAGTCGCAGGGCTGCGCATCGGCGACCTGCTGTACCTGACCGAGCCGGGCGAAGCGTTCCCCGAGGTGTCGGCTGCGCTGCGCCAACAAGTGCCCGGCGCGCGGGTGCGGATCATCGGGATGGGCCTGGACCAACTCGGCTACTACTACCCGGCCGTCGACACGGCGGTGACGGCGCCGGCGTTCGTGTTCGGCGGCAGCGACCACTTCGAGTACAACGCCTCGGTCGTCCTCGCGGGCCTCACGCAACAAGCCGGGGTGCAAGCCGCGGAACGAGTGGGGTTCCCGGCTCGCTACGTGCCCGCCACCTCGGGTGTGATCGACGCCGGTGCCGCCGACGGCCCCGGCGTGCAGTTCTTCGCGGTGCCACCGCAAGGGCCGGGACGCACCGTCGTGCTCGATCCCTCGTGGAACCGCGGCCGCGACGACACGCCGCTCGACCAAGAACCGCACGGGCCGATCCTGTGGGACTTCGGTGATGGATCGGTCGCCCGGTCGTCGGCCGCGGTCGACCACACGTACGCGCAGGCCGGCACGTACCGCGTGCGGGCGTCGGTGGCCGATCTGCAAGGGCGTGCGCGCAGCTACGAGGTGACGGTCCAAGTCGGGGTCGCCACTCCGCCGCTGCCGGCCATCGACGGCAACGGGTCTGCGGGCCCACCCCTGCCCGCGGGCTCGTCGGGCGCGGCGTCCCGCTCGTCCGCCCGAGCGAGTCTGCCCACCGGCGCCTCCACGCCGGGTGCCGCGGGTGCCGCGTCGGCCGCGTCGGTCTACGACGTCGGCGCCGCGAGCCGTTCGATCAACCCGACCCCCGAACAGCTCGCGTCGGGACGCTTCTTCCTCGGCGGCTACGGCCTCGGCGGTGGCGGCGGGTTGGGCAAGCTGCTCGGCAGCGGCCGCCGCGCAACCGGCGTCCTCGACGGCGTGTCGGCGCGGGCACTGGTGGTGGGCGATGGCGCTCACGCCATCGTGCTGGCGCAGATCGAGACCCAAGGTTGGTTCGCGGCGTATGCCGCCGGGCCGTGGGGCGCCGACGCGATCGCGCGCGACGCGTCGGCGGCCATCGCGGCGATCAACCACGACGGGGTCGACGCGGTGGTCCCCGACGCGGTGCTGGTCGACTCCGACCACACGCACGCGGGCCCCGACACCGTCGGTGCGTGGGGCGGGGTACCCGACAGCTACCTGCAGCTCGTGCACGACCGAACGGTCGAGGCGATCGTCGACGCGTGGCGGCACCGCCAAGCGGCCCACCTCTCGTTCGGCACGGCGAAAGGTGGCGTCGCCGAGCAGCACGACCCAGGCGCGCTGATCCACAACCAGCTCGGCGACGACCCCGCCAACGCCTCGGTCGACGACGAGTTGCGGGTGATCCAGGCACGGTCCGTCCGCACCGGCAACGTGATCGTGACGTACCTCAACTTCTCGGCACACCCGACCGTGCTCGGCTCGGACAACACTTTGGTGTCGGCCGACTACCCCGGGGTCGTGTCGCGCAAGATGGCGGCCCGCTACGGCGGGTTCGGGTTCGATCAGGTCGGCACCTTGGGCCGCACGCAGCCCGAGCGTGGCGACTGCCCGAACCGGACGTTGAAGGGGGCCGCGCAGAGCCTCTGCGCCCTCGACTCCTACGCCGACCGGGTCATGGCGAAAGTCGACGTGGCCGTCCGGAGATCCACGCCGCTGCTCGGTCCCGCCGTGGTCGACCTCCAGCGCGCGGTGATCCACGACGTGGCCACCAACCCCACCGTCCTCGGGCTGATGGATGGCGGCTCGGCGATCGACGCGCAGATCCTCCGTGCCGGGCCGCCCTGGGCGGACGGGCCACTCGTCCAGACCGTCACGTACTCGGGCCGGATCGGGCCGTTGCTCATCTCGGGCGAACCGGGCGAGGCCTACCCGCAGATCGCCCTCGGCGTCCGATCGGCCGTGCCGGGGATGCGGGGCTACTTGTCGATCGGCACCGCCGGCGACTTCCTCGGCTACCTCGTCGCGCCCGCCAACGCGTACCCCGGCGTGTTGAGGGCCGCGGCGAGCGGCAACGACAACTTCCTGTTCAACGCGTCGTTCACGATCGGCTCTCGGGTCGAGTGCTCCCTGATCGCCGGCGCGGGCCGGGTCCTCGACCTCGGCGACAACTCGTGGAAGCGCGACCCGTCGTGTCTCCCCTACCAGGCCGACCTCGTCCATTGACGCCCACGGACGCCACCCACGTCCCGCCCGTCCACCCACCCGACCTGCTGCGAGCACTGAGGACCTGCGCGGATAGGCGTGCGCAGCGTCTCGCCGGCCGGATGACGCCCGCGGCGGCGTCCTCGTCCTCGGCTTCGCTGGTGGGGGCCGTCGTCCTGCGTCCTGGCCGCGGACGCCCCCGACTCGACGATCCGCCACGCGACCTACCCGCGCAGGTCCTCAGCCACTTCCACGGTGGTCAACTGCTCACAGCAGCGGATCGGGGGCTCCGCTGGGCCCGAAACCTGACACGGGCGTCATGGTATGGTGCCGGACCGGGAGGCAGCCGATGAAGCTCGAACCGGGGATGCGAGCGCTGGTCACGGGGGCGTCGTCCGGCATCGGCGCGCTACTCGCGGAGCGGCTGGCCGAACGGGGGGTCACCGTCGGCATCGTCGCCCGGCGGGCCGACCGGTTGGCCGAGGTGCTCGACCGTTGCAAGGTCCACGCACCCGACTCGCGGATGTGGTCCGTCGACTTGGGCGACTTGGCCGCGGCCGAGACACTCGCCGACACGGCGTGGGACGAGCTCGGTCCGCTCGACGTCGTGGTGCACAACGCCGGCATCCCCAAACGCCGACACGTCACCGATCTCGTGCCGGCGGAGATCGACGAGGTGCTGCGCGTCAACTTCCACTCGCCGGTGCAGATGACCCTCCGGCTGCTGCCCCGCATGCTCGAGCGCGGGAAGGGCTCGCTGGTGTTCGTGTCGAGCCTCGCCGGCCGGGTCGGCGTCCCCCGCGAGGCGGCGTATGCGTCGAGCAAGTTCGCCTTGTGCGGCTGGGCCGAGGCGATGCAGGTCGACCTCTTTGACACCCCGCTCGAGATCCGCCTGTTGCTGCCCGGCGCGATCGACACCGAGATCTGGGACCAGCCCGGCAACGACGACCCGATCTACGAGGGGCCGAAGGAGCCCGCCGGCCCGGTGGCCGACGGGGTGGTCGCGGCCATCGAGAGCGAGAAGTTCGAGCACTACCTGCCCGACATGAAAGCCGTGGTCGAGTTCAAGACGGCCGACATCGACGGCTACCTCGCAGGCGCCGCCGACATGGCCCGCCAAGCAATGGCCGGCGAGGGTTTCGCGTGGGCCGACGCAATGGGCGGCGACACGCCGGACGGGACGGCCACGTGAAAGCGCTCGTGTTCGGGGTCGACCACGAACCGGTCGACCCACCCCCGGCCGACGCGCCGCAACTGCTGCACCACCTCGCCACCACGCCGATGGCGCTGCAAGACGTGGCCGACCCGCCGCTCATCGGCCCGGACTGGATGGTCCTCGACACCACGCTGTGCGGCATCTGCGGGTCCGACAGCAAGCAAGTGCTGATGGACTTCGACGACGCGGTCGACAACCCGATGACCGCGTTCATCTCGTTCCCCCAAGTGCTCGGCCACGAGGTGCTCGCCACCGTCAGCGACACCGGCCCCGACGTCGAGCTCGAGCCCGGCACCCGGGTGGTCCTGAACCCGTGGTTGTCGTGCGGGCCACGGGGCATCGACCCGCCTTGCCCAGCCTGCCAGGCAGGCGAGCTCAGCTTGTGCCACCACTTCCACGACGGTCGGCTGCAGCCCGGCATCCACACCGGCAACTCCGCCGACGCCACCGGCGGGTTCGCCGAGCGGCTGCCCGCCCACCGCACCATGGTCTTCCCGGTGCCCGATGAGGTGGCCGACGAAGCCGCTGTGCTGGCCGACCCGTTCTCGGTGTCGCTCCACGCGATCGCCCGCACGCCTCCACCCGACGGCGGGCGGGTCCTCGTCTACGGCGCCGGCGCGCTCGGCACCACAGCCACCGCCATCCTCCGCGCGCTGCACCCCACGGTCGAAGTCGGGGTCGCCGCGCTGTGGCCCGCGCAGGCGGAGCTCGCGGCCGCGCTGGGGGCGAAGGTCTTCGCCCCGAAGCCGGCCGCCGACCTGGTCGAGGCAGTGGCCGACTGGTCGGGCGGCGTGCTGCGCAAGCCCTGGGACGGCCTGCCGGTGGCGTGGCCGGGCGGGGTCGACGTCGTGTACGACACCGTCGGCGCGCCCGCCACGGTCGAGGTCGCGCTCCGGGTGCTCGCCGCCCGAGGTGCGCTGGTGCAACTCGGGGTGAGCTCGCCCGGCCGCTTCGAGTGGACGCCGTGGTACTTCAAGGAGCTGCGGTTGATCGGCTCCAATGCCTTCGGCATCGAGGAAGTCGAAGGCCGCCGCGCCCACGCCATCGAGCACTACCTCGACCTCGTCCGCACCGGCCGCGTCGACCTCACGCCGATGCTCACGCACCAGTTCCGGCTCGAGCAGTGGCGCGACGCGTTCACCACCATCGTCGACCAGGGCACCACAGGCGCCATCAAGGTGGCGTTCGACTTCCGCTGAGACGCGAGCGCAGGGGGCAGCTCTCGGCAACCACACGGCGCGGTGACGACGTCACCGCATCTCACATCCAGGGGGACCGAATGGGCACTGATCGACCGGCTCGGCCCGGATCCGCAACTTCGGCCGCCGTCGCCGCGGCCGGTCCCGGGGGCCGCGCCAGCGGTGGACCCACCGTCTCGCGGCGCTCGGTCCTGGTCGGCGGCAGCTTGCTCACCCTCGCGGTCGCCGCCGGGGTCGACCTCACCAGTTGCACGAAGTCGTCGTCGCCGTACAAGGCGTTCACCGACCACGAGCGGGCGGTGGTCGAAGAGGCCACCGCCCGCCTCATCCCCGGCCCCACCGACGACCCCACCGAGGCCGGCCATCCCGGCGCCCGCGAAGCCGGCGTCGTCGACTACATCAACGGCCTGCTCGGCGCGCTGCGGTACGACAAGCCCCTCGTGTACGGAGGCGGTCCGTTCAGCAACCGTTCCGGGAACAGCCACGACGACATGGCCGACTTTCTCCCGCTCAACGACGCGTTGCGCTCGCACTGGAAGGCCCGCGTCGACGGGCTGACCACGTGCTACCGAGCGGGCATCCCCGCGCTCGACCGGCTCGCCGGGGGTGACTTCACCAAGGCCACCAAGGCACAGCAGGACGCAGCGCTGGCCAAGAACCCCAAGATTGCCCACCTGCCACAAGGCGCCACCGGGTTCACCGACGTGCTGTTCCAACACGCGATCGAGGGTTGCTACGCAGTGCCGGAGTACGGCGGCAACCACGACCTGGTCGGCTGGAAGGAGATCAAGTTCGCCGGCGATCGCCAACCCAAGGGCTACACCGACGCGCAGGTGTCCCAGCCGGACCCGCCCGACCCATTGCAGCCGGCGGGCATCGTCGACAAGGCCGTGAAGCTGATCACGGCGACCGCGCCGGGCTCGCCGAGCTCGCCCACCCTCATCCGGCCGGGGGGCTGACATGGCCAGCGGACGCAAAGCACTCGTGGTCGGCAGCGGCGCCGGCGGTTCGACCGCCGCGATGGTGCTGGCCGAGGCCGGCTACGACGTCGTCATCTTCGAGAAGGGCGACAACTGGTTCGACGACCTGACCAGGGCCACCCCCGGCACCAAGTGGTCAAGCGACGAGCTGAAGGGCGAGCGCTCCTTCGGCAAGCCCGATCCCGACGCCGAGCCACGCACCTACCGCTGGCACGCCGCCGACACCAAGCCCCGCTACACCGGCGCCGTGCAGGACCTGCCTCAGACGGTGGGCGGCGGCACCGTGCACTGGGACGCCAAGACGCCGCGATTTTGGGACATCGACTTCCGCAAGCACTCGCTGCTCGGCCCGGTCGGCGGCGCCGATGTCGAGGACTGGCCGTTCTCCTACGAGGAGATCTCGCCCTTCTACGACGAAGTCGAGGCGCTCATCGGCGTGGCGGGCGACATCACCCAGATGGCGGCCGAGCCGTCGCTCGAGCACGCGCCCCGCACGAAGGCGCTGCCGATGCCGGCGGGCGCGCCGCAGCACTCGTCGCTGTTGATGGTGAAAGGCTGCCAGGCGCTGGACCCGCCGCTGCACCCGTTCTTGGCCCCGATGGCCATCAACAGCGTCGAGCACGACGGCCGACCAGCGTGCAACAACTGCGGGCAGTGCAGCGGCTTCGGCTGCCCGATCCATGCGCGCGTCGGCGCGCTCGCACCGTTGCGGCGTGCGTTGAAAGCCGGCGCCGAGCTGCGGCCCCGGTCGTGGGTGGTGAAGGTCAACACGTCCGGCAGCAAGGCCACCGGCGTCACCTGGATCGACGACAAGGGCCACCGACACACCGAGTCAGGTGACGTGGTGGTGCTGGCCTGCCTGGCCATCGAGACCGTCCGGCTCGCCCTGCTGTCGGAGCTGCCCGACCCGAACCACACCGTTGGCACCCGCTTCATGCAGCACTGGTTCACCGACGGCACCGGCATCTTCCTCGACGAGCGACCCCACGCAGGCCGGGGTCGCTCGACCACCCACGTGGCCGACGACTTCGCCGACCCCGACTTCCCCGGCGCACGCGACGCCGCCAAGGCAGCCGGCCTGCCGTACTTCCGTGGCGGCACGATGGAGCTCGGCGGCACGCAGAATCCCATCGCCGAAGCCAACACGTACCGCTACCTGCTCACTGTGCTCCAGCCCGACAAGCCGTTCGGAACCGAGTTCAAGCAGCTCATGCGCGCCAGCATCCTGCGCGACCGCATGTGCGGGATCCAGCTCATCGGCGAGGACCTGCCGTACGCCACGAACACCGTCGATCTCGACCCGAACGTGAAGGACTACCGGGGGCTGCCCGTTGCCCGCATCACGTACTCGCCGGGTCCGCACGAGCTCGAAGCGCAGAAGTTCTACCTGCCGTACGTGGCCGAGATCCTGCGGCGGGCCGGCGCGGCGCACGTGACCGCGGTGCCCGACGCCGCGTCGGACGGCACGATGGTGGCCGGCAACGACGTGCCGACCACCGAGCACATCATGGGCGGCATGCGGATGGGTGCCGACCCGGCCACGAGCGTCACCGACGGCGAAGGTCGCTTCCACCACCTCGACAACCTGTTCGTCGCCGACGGCAGCACGTTCCCCTCCTCGGGTGGCCACAACCCGACCCTCACGATCATGGCCACCGCGCTGCGCAACACCCGCCGCTGGAAATAGCCGGCACGGGACGCGCCCGATCGACTCCGTGTGGACGTGCGCCGGTTGGCTCAACCCGCCCAGAGACGGAGGGCCCAGCGGGCGATCAACCCCTCGTCGGTCGGCTGGCGCAGGCTGGCGAGGGCGGCATCGGTGGTGGCTGCGCCGATGCGGAGTTGGCGGGCGAGCAGCAGCGCCTCGGTGTACTCCGGCACGAACTCGGGGTGTGCCTGCACCCCGAACGCCGAGCCGACGGCGAACATCGCATTCGGGCAGTGGTCGGTCTTGCCGACCAGCGTGGCGCCGGGCGGCAAGTCGACGACTTGGTCCTGGTGCATGAAGTGCAGGTCGAGCGTCGGCGACCCCGGACGCATCCACGGCTGGGGCGCCACGACATCGATGCGCCGCACCCCGGCACCCCAACCGCTGTCCGCACGCTCGACCCGGCCGCCGACCGCCTGCGCCAGGAGTTGGTGCCCGAAGCAGACCCCGACGTACGGGCGGCCGGCGGCGACCACGTCAGCCACGAACTGCTGCGCCTCGTGGATCCACGACTCGCCGTCGTAGACGGACGCGCGCGAGCCCGTGCACAACCAGCCGTCGCACTCGTCGGGGCGAGCGGGGTGGTCGCCGTTGACCACGTCGAAGGGCACCAACTCGAGGTCGTCGGTGTGCGGCACCAACCACTGGCGGAACAAGTGCGCGTAGTCGCCGCCGGTGGCACGCCGGAACCTGTCATCGACGTGGTCACACTCCAACAGCCCGATCCGCAACCGCCCCGACATCACGCCCACCTCCCACACCCACACCCACACCCACCCACCACCGTTCCCACCACCGTTCTGGGCTGAAAATTACGCGTCCCAGCGCGTAGAAAGCAGCCCAGAAGGGTCATTGGGGCAGCCTCAGGTGGAAGGACTTGGGCCGGGTGAGTGCTTCGTAGCCGAGCGTCGACAGGGTGCAGCCGCGGCCGGAGTCCTTCACGCCCGTCCACGCCAGCGCCGGGTCGAGGTAGTCGCAGCGGTTGAGGTACCAGGTGCCCGTGTCGACCCGGTCGCCGATGGCGATGGCGGCTTCGACGTCGGCCGTCCAGACCGACGCCGTGAGGCCGTATCGGCTGTCGTTCATCAGCGCCACTGCTTCGTCGTCGCCGCCCACCGCCATGATGCCGATCGCCGGGCCGAAGGTCTCCTCGGTCATCAACGCCATGGTGTGGTCGACGTCGACGAGCACTTGGGGCGCCAGGTACGCACCACCGCGGGCGGCCTCGGCGAACGGCGAGGGGTCGAGAAGCGGACGTGCGCCGCGCAACTCGGCGTCGGCGAGCTGCTCGCGCACCGCGTCGGCCGCGCTCGGCCGCACCAACGGACCCAACGTGGTGCTCGGGTCGGTGGGATCGCCCAGGCGAAGGCCTCGTGCCTCGGCCACGAAGGCCTCGACGAACTCGTCGTAGCGATCGCGGTGGACGTAGATCCGCTCGACGGCGCAGCACGACTGGCCCGAGTTGAAGAACGCACCGTCGACGAGGCCCGCGGCAGTTGCGGCGATGGGCGCGTCGGCTCGGACGTAAGCCGGGTCCTTACCGCCGAGCTCGAGGCCGAGCCCGACGAACCGGTTGGCGGCCGCTTCGACGACGGCGTGCCCGCCACCGACCGATCCCGTGAACGCCACGAAGTCGACGCGGGCGTCGCCCACCATCGACGCCACCGCGGCGTGGTCGGCGTGCACGAACTGGAACACACCGTCGGGCAGCCCGGCCGCCACGAACGCATCGGCGTAGTGCTCGGCCACCAAAGGGGTCTGCGCGGCGACTTTCAGCACGACCGAGTTGCCGGCGGCGAGCGCCGGCAGCACCGCGTTGACCGAGCAGAGGTAGGGGTAGTTCCACGGCGCCAGCACCAACACGGTGCCGAGCGGCTCGCGGCGGATGAAGCGGGTGAACCCCGCCTTGTCGCCCACGTCGAGATCGGCGAGCGAAGCCTCGGCCTCATCGAGCATGTACGCCGCTCGCTCGCGGAACCCACCGCTGATCTCCTTGGGCGAGTACGCGATCGGGCGGCCCATCTGCCACGTGAGCGCCTCACCCACCTCGTCGGCACGGGCTTCGAGGTGCGCCGCGGCGGCACGGCACACGGCCACTCGCTCCGCCACCGGGGTTGCCTTCCACCCGGCGTGCGCCGAAGCGGCAGCGCCGAGTACGCCATCGATCTCGGCGCCGCTGGCCAGTGGCCGGGTGACGTACACCGAGCCGTCGACTGGGCTGATCGTCTCTTGCTCCACCGTCACCTCGTGCTCACTCGGGCGTGACGTACGCGGCGGTGATGCCGCCGTCGACGACGAGCTCGGCGCCCGTCATGAACGACGCGTCGTCCGACGCGAGGAACAGCGCGGCCTTGGCGATCTCGGCGGCTTCGCCGAAGCGTCCCATCGGGATGTGCACCAGACGGCGTTGCTGCTTCGCCTCGGTGTCGAGGAACTTCATCAACAGCTCGGTGCGCAGCGGGCCCGGGCACAGCGCGTTGACCCGGATGCCTTGGCGGGCGTGGATGACCGCCAGCTCCCTGGTGAACGCCAAGACCGCGCCCTTGCTGGCCGTGTACGCGACTTGGGAAGTGGCCGCGCCGACGAGCGCCACGAACGACGCAGTGTTGATCACCGACCCTCCGCCGGTGCGCTGCAGCGCGGGGATGCCGTACTTGCAGCCGAGGAACACGCCCTTGGCGTTGATGGCGAGGGTGCGGTCCCAGGTGTCTTCGCCGGTGGAGATGGCGTCGTCGTCGGCCGAGTCCATGATCCCGGCGTTGTTGAACAGCACGTCGAGCCGGCCGAACTCGGCCTCAGCCGCGGCGACCATCGCTTCGCAATCTGCCGCCGAGGCCACGTCGGCGGCGGTCCCGATCGCGCGGCCACCGGCGGCGGTGACCAGCTCGGCGGTCGCGTCGGCGCCGGCCTTGTCGATGTCGACCGCCACCACCGCCGCTCCTTCGCGGCCGAACAGCGTTGCGGCCTCCCGCCCGATGCCCGATGCCGCGCCCGTGATCAGCGCGACCTTGCCATCCAATCTCATTCCCAACCCTCTCTTGTCGATTCTGGGCACCTCACCGTGTGCCCCGGGGACCACCCTGCCGCGCCCAGAACGGTCGTTTCCTGGGGTTCGTCGGGAGTGCGGACCCCTGGTCAGATCCGCTCGAAGTAGCGGGCTCGTTCCCAGTCGGTGACCGACGCGGCGAACGCGGCGGATTCGGTTCGGAAGAAGTGCGTGTAGTGCTCGACCACGTCGGCACCGAACGCCGCGGCCGCGAACGAGCTCGCCGCGAAGGCATCGGTGGCTGCGTCCAGCGACCGGGGCACGCCGGGCAGCTCGGCGGCACCGTAGATGTCGCCGTCGAACGCGGCGGGCGGGTCGACCTGATCCGCGATCCCCGCCAACCCCGTGGCGAGCAGCCCGGCCAGCGCGAGATACGGGTTGCAGTCCGCGCCCGGCACGCGGCACTCGATACGCAAACTGGGCCCTTGGCCCACGACGCGCACCCCGGCCGTGCGGTTGTCGTAGCTCCATGCCACGCGGGTGGGCGCCCACGAGCCGTCGACATAGCGCTTGTAGCTGTTGACGGTCGGCGCGTAGAAGACCATCACCTCAGGCAGGTGGGCGAGCACGCCGCCGAGGAACCAGCGGAACTCGTCGGAGCACGACAAGCGGCCGACCTGCTGGTCGCCGTCGAACGCGTTGACGCCGTCGCGCCACAAGCTGAGGTGCACGTGGCAGCTCGACCCGGCCCAGTCGGTGACCGGCTTGGCCATGAACGTCGCGCTCATCCCGAAACGGTCGGCGGTCTCCTTCACGCACTGCTTCAGCAGCACGTGGCGGTCGGCCATCTCGACGACTTCGGCGTAGCGCACGTTGAGCTCGTGCTGGCCGGTCCCCCACTCGCCTTTGGAGCTCTCCACGGGAACGCCCGAGCGCGACAAGTGCCGTCGGGCGGCGCCGTTGACGTCCTCGGTCCGGCTGCCGGCGAGCAGCTGGTAGTCCTCGATGTAGTGGTTGGCCGGATCGAGCCGCACATGCCCCTGCTCGTGGGCGTCGCGGTAGCTGGTGCGGAACAGGTAGTACTCGAGCTCGGTGGCCGCCATGACCTGGTGACCGGTGGCGCTCGCCGCGTCGACTTGGCGCCGCAGGATCGAGCGGGGCGCGACCGTGACCGGTTGGTGGGTGGCGGGATCGGCCACGTCGCACAGCACGATCGCGGTGCGGTCGAGCCAGTCGGCGACGCGGAGCGTGGCGAGGTCGGGCGCCAGGTGGACGTCGCCGTAGCCGGCGGCCCAGTTGGCGAACTGGTAGCCCGGCACCGGCTCCATCTCCATGTCGGCGGTGAGGAGGTAGTCGCACGCGTGGGTGCCGGCGCCGACGACGTCGTCGAGGAAGAACGATACGTCGCACCGCTTGCCGGCCAAGCGACCGTACGGATCGGTGAACCCGACGATCACCGTGTCGACGTCGCCCCGATCGGCCGCCGCAGCGAGCGTCTCGGTGGTCAACCGTCCGTCGTCGGCACGGCCCACGGCGCTCACCTCCCTGCCCGGTTGAGCCGGGCGAACATGGCCTTTTGCGCCTTGTACAGGCCCGGGAACTCGGCGAACAGCCGGTCGTAGACCGCGCGGTTGGCGGGGTCGGGCTTGAACGTGGCGTCGACCGGGATCAGCGACCGCACTTCGTCGCGCCGCACGGCACCGAGGCCCATGGCCGCGAACACCGCGGCGCCCCGGAGGCCACCGTGGAGCGGTTCGGCCACGCGCTCGATGGTGTGGTCGGTGACGTCGGCCATGATCTGGCACCACAAGTCGGCCTGGGCGCCGCCGCCGATGATGCGGATCGGGTCGAGCCGCCGTTTGGCGAACTTCTCCACGCCGTGCAACAACCAGCGCGAGTTGTACGCGACCCCTTCGAGCACTGCCCGCGCGAGATGGGCCTGGGTGGTCGAGAGTCCGACGTTGTGGAAGCCGCCTCGGGCGTTGCGATCGTCGATCGGTGAGCGCTCGCCGGTGAGCCACGGCGTGAAGATCACGTCGCCCGACCCGGCGGGCACTGCCGCCGCCAGCTCGCAGAGCCGGTCGTAGCCGGGAGCCGCCACGCCCGCGCCATCGCCCGCGCCGGAAGCTGCCACGTTGTCGCGGAACCACTCGAAACACCGGCCGGCGGTGTCCTGGTTGTTGGCGATCAGGTAGCGGTCATTGGTGATGCCGGGCACGGTGGCCATCTGGCGCACCACGTCGGTCTTCTTGGCGTCGAAAGGGCAGCTGATCCACGACGTGGTGCTGATGGTCATGTGCGCTTCCCAGTCGCCCACGCACCCCGAGCCGATCACGGCCGAGTGGAGGTCGGGGGTGCCGGTGACGACTGCGGCGTCGGGTGAGATGCCGAGGTCGGCGGCCACCGCCGCGGTCACGTTCCCGATGATCGAGCCGGTCGGCACCAGCGGGGGCAGCTTGGCGCGGTCGATGCCGGCCATGCGCACCAGCGTGTCGTCGTAGTCGAGCACGTCGAGACGGCGGTTGTCGGTGAGCCACGCGCCGGTCATCGAGGCGTGACTCGCGGCCGGGATGCCGGTGAAGCGCATCGACAAGTAGTCGACCGGTTCGAGATACCAGCGGGCGGCGCGGGCCACGTCGGGCCGGTCGTGTTGCAGGAACAGCATGTGGCCCACCGGGTCGTCGCCGGTGGCGGCCGGCACGCCGCCGGTGTGGCGCACCCACGTGGCGAGCGCACGGGCGCCGTACCCCTGCACCGCGCCGCCCACGACTTTCGCCGAGTACGGCCCGCCCTGGGTGTCCATCCACATCACGCAGTCGCCCACCGGCTCGCCCGACGCGTCGACCGGCACGGTGCTGGCCCACTGGCCCGTGATGCTCACGGCCTGGACCTGCTCGCCGCGCACCGGGCCTTCGGCGAGGCCTCGCTTGGCGGTCTCGCACACGACGCGCCACCACTCCCCGGCGTCTTGGGTGGCCGCGCCGCCGGGACCGTGGCGGGTCTCCACCAGCACGTGGTCCTTCCACGCGACCTCGCCGGTGAACGACACGAAACCGACTTTCGGTCCGCCGGTGCCGAGGTCGACCGCCAGCACGTAGCGGTTCGACCGGTCGGCCGGCGCGCCGACCCCGCCCGCCGCGCCCGATGCCCTGGTCGCCGGTGGGGAGGCGTCGGCCCGCCCTTGTCGCACCGTCTCGTCGCTCACCCGATCTCCCCGTTCAACCGATGTCCCCGCTCAGCCGACCGGTGGGACCGACTGCTGGGTGTCGAGCATGTCGGCCATGATCCCGGTTATGAACTCCTCGGTCTCCGACGTGAGGCCGCCGGCGACGCCGCCGTAGATCGCCGCGGAGAACGCCTGCTCGCCGGCCGCGTCCTTCGCCTTGGCGGTCTCGACCGCCGCGGCGAGGTCGTCTGCGAACGCCTCGGCCACACCTGGCTGCGTCTGCGGGCGGGTCACCGCCATGTGGATCGAGTTGGGGTACTGCTGGCCGTTGAAGCGCCAGCCGTTGGGTCGCATGGCGTCGACCACGTGGTAGATGTCGAACACGTCGGAGGTGAAGCTGAAGCAGAACGTGGGGTCGCCCATGATCCGCAACTCTGGGTGCGACCGCACGGCGGCTTTCATCTTGTCCGCAGTCGAGAAGATCTGCCGGGCGTACTCGAGGTAGCCCTCGCGGCCGAGCTGCACCATCGAGGCCCATGTCGCGGCCAGCAAGCCACCGGACCGTGAGCCTTCGATGCCGGGCGACATGTACTTTCCGCCGCTCCAGTCGAGCAAGAAGAAGTACTGCGCGTTGCGCAATGCCTTGTCGCGGAACAACAAGGTGGACGTGCCCTTGAACGCGTAGCCGTACTTGTGGGTGTCAGCCGAGATGCTGGTGACGCCGGGGACCCGGAAGTCGAACAGGGGGATCGGGCTGTAGCCGAGCTCCTGGCCGAACGGGAGGATGAACCCACCGAGGCAGCCGTCGACGTGGAGGCCGATGCCCCGCTCGAGCGCCAGCGCGCCGAGCTCGGGGATCGGGTCGATCGTGCCGTACCCGTAGTTGCAGGCCGACCCCATCATGGCGATGGTGTTCTCGTCGATGTGGTCGGCCACCCAGTCAACGTCGACTTGGGTCGTCGTGGGGTCGATCGGTGCCTTGCGCAGCTCGATGCCGAACAAGTGGCACGCCTTGTCGAACGCCGGGTGGCCGGTCTCGGGCTTGATGAAGTTCGGTTGGGTGATGCCCCGGCGCTCGCGGCCGTGTTCCCGGTAGGCGAGCACGGCGTGGAGGATGCTGCCGGTGCCGCCGGTGGTCACCATGCCGACTGCCTCGCTGTCGGTGACCGCCTCTGCGTGCAGGAGGTCGAGGGCCATGGCGATGACCTCGCCCTCCATCTTCGTGGCGCTGGGGCACATGTCTCGCTGGAGGATGTTGACGTGTGCGTACAGCCCGAACGCCTCGTCGAGGAACGCGTAATGGTCGTGGTCGCCGCAGTACATGGTTCCCGAGCACTTGCCGGTCTCCCAGAACTGGTCCTCCTCGGTGGCCATCGTGCGGAGCTCGGCGAGCACGTCCTCGCGTGGACGGCCCTTCTCGGGCAAGGTGCGGTTCACGGTGAACCGGTCGGTGTAAGGGAAATCAGGCATCGGTTGGGTCCTCCTCGGACAACAGCGCTCCACCGAGTCGACGCTCGAAGGTTTGCACTTCTTCGTCGGTGAGGAGCTGGAAGATCGACAAGGCGAGCAGCGCACGGCGCAACTGGGCCGCGTCGTCGGGGCGGGGGTCGGCGAGGTGCCGCACCAGGAAGCCGTCCGACAGCGCCACGAAGGCCCGCGCACCTGCGGTGGCCCGCGCCGCGCCGGCGGCCCGGAGCGCGGCGACCGTGGCCCGCTCGAAGGTGGCCATCGCCTCGGCCACCGCCGGTCGCAGCGCAGGGTCGCGCGCCGCGGCCAGGTACGTCTCGATCTCGGCCAGCGCGTCGGACGTGGGTGTGGCGGTGAGCCGGGCTGCGGCGGCGTCGGCCACGTCGGCGGGGCTCGACCCGTCGGGCAGCTCCACTGCGAGGTCGGCGATGCGCTGGCTGGACTCGGCCGCGAAGACCACGAGCGCCTCGGACACGAGATCGTCGATCGAGTCGAAGAAGTAGCTGGTGGTCGACGGCGGGAGTCCGGCACGCTTGGCGACCGCCCGGTGGGTCACCGCGCCAGCGCCCCGCTCGGCCGCCAGCTCGCGGGTGGCCTGCAACAGCGCTTCGCGCCGCCGGGTTGCGGACGGCCCGTGGACGCGGGGGCGGGTGGTCGGCACGTCGGCCACCCTAGGGCCAGTGTGGACATCTGTCCAGAGACTTCTGGACGGTCGTTCAGATCAGATGGCCGCCGGCGGGCCCACGCCGTCAGGCGCCCACCGTTGACAGACCGAGCGAACGGCGCTCGTGACCACATGCGCCGCCGCCGGCCTGCACCTCGACCTGGCCTGAGCCGCCTCCTGCGTTCAGCCGGCGCCGCGCCGTTCGTAGGTGACGAACCGGTACGGCAGCGCGTCGGCTCCCCCATTGCCGGGCTCGCCGGCCTCCGTCGAGGTGGCCTGCCACTCGCGCGCATCGAGGGGCGGGAAGTACGTGTCGCCGTCGACGTCGGCGTCGACCTCGGTGAGCACCAGCCGGTCCGCGACCGGCAACGCCGCGGCGTACAGCTCGGCGCCGCCGATCACGAACACCTCGGGCACATCGCCGCACACCGCCAGGGCCGCGTCGAGCGACGGCACCACTTCCGCCCCGTCGACCGCGAGTTCGGGGTTGCGGCTCACCACCACGTTGCGCCGGCCGGGCAACGGTCGGCCGATCGACTCCCACGTGCGGCGGCCCATCACGATGGGCGCGCCCATGGTCGTGGCCTTGAAATGGGCCAAGTCGGCCGGGATGCGCCACGGCAAGCCGCCGTCGCGGCCGATCACGCCGTTGCGGGCGCGGGCGGCGACGAGGGTGAGGCGGGTCACACCGCCACGGGTGCGCTGATGGCCGGGTGCGACTGGTAACCGACGAGGTCGACGTCCTCGAACCGGTAGTCGAACACGCTGGCGGGGCGGCGGGCGAGCACCAGGCGGGGAAGCTCGAGCGGCTCCCGGACGAGCTGGGTCTCGACCTGGCTGAAGTGGTTGACGTAGATGTGGCAGTCGCCGCCGGTCCAGATCAGCTCACCGACGTCGAGGCCGGTCTGCGCGGCGATGAGGTGCACGAGCAGCGCGTAGCTGGCGATGTTGAACGGCACCCCGAGGAACAGGTCGGCGCTGCGCTGGTAGAGCTGGCACGACAGCCGCCCGTCGGTGACCGAGAACTGGAAGAACGCGTGGCACGGCGGCAGCCGCATCTCGGCCAGCGCGCCCACGTTCCACGCCGACACCACCATCCGGCGCGAGTCGGGGTCGGTGCGGATCAGGTCGATGACCCGCGCGATCTGGTCGATGTGGCCACCGTCGGCCGTCGGCCACGAGCGCCACTGGTAGCCGTAGATCGGGCCGAGCTCGCCGTCGGGGTCGGCCCACTCGTCCCAGATCGTGACGCCGCGCTCTTGGAGCCAGCGCACGTTGGTCGACCCTTGCAGGAACCACAGCAGCTCGTTGACGATCGAGCGGAGGTGCACCTTCTTGGTGGTGACGATCGGGAACCCGGCTTGCAGGTCGAAGCGCATCTGGTGCCCGAACACCGACCGCGTGCCCGTGCCGGTGCGGTCACCTTTGTCGGCGCCGTGCTCATAGACGTGGCGAAGGAGATCGAGGTACGGCCGCAAGGTCACCAGCGTGCCACGCGCCGCCCACCGTCGCGGCCATCCACCCCACCATGCGCCCTACCCCCCATCCTGCTGTGAGCGCTCAGCCACCCACCAGGTGGCCAAGTGCTCACAGCTGCGTTCGGGCTACTTGAAGCGGTAGCGCACGGGGAGGTGCTTCACGCCGCTCACGAAGTGCGACAGTGACCAGCTGGGGTCGCCGGCGGGCTCGATGTGATCGAGCTGTTGCGACAGCTTGGCCAACATGGTGCGCACCTCGCGGCGGGCGAACTGCGAGCCGAGGCAGAAGTGGGCGCCCATGCCGAACGACATGAGCTTGTCGGCGTCGGTGCGTCGCACGTCGAAGGTCATCGAGTTCTCGAACACGTCTTCGTCACGGTTGGCCGAGGGGTACGACAGCAGCACCCGGCCGCCTTCGGGGATCGTCACCCCGCCGACTTCCATGTCCTCGGTGGCGTAGCGCATGAAGTGCCGCACGGGGGCCGTCCAGCGGATCACCTCGTCGGTGGCGCCGACCAGCAGGTCCGGGTCGTCGCGCAGCGCCCAGATCTGGTCGGGGTCGCGCAGCATGGCCTCGAGGCCGCCCGACAGGGCGTACGAGGTGGTGTCGTGGCCGGCGGTGGCCACGATGATGTAGTACCAGAGCCGCTCTTCGTCGCCCATGGGGCAGCCGTCGATCTGGCCGTTCGCGATCACGGTGGCGAGGTCGTCGACCGGGCAGGCCCGGCGGTTCTCGGTGACCTCGTTGAAGTACTGGATGTACCGCATCACGGTGGCCACGAGCTTGACCTGCGGGTCTTCCGCGTCGCCGAGGTACTCGGGGTCGGCGGCGCCGAAGATGCCCTGGGTGAGCTCCATCATCAGCGGCTCGTCCTCTTCGGGCACGCCGTAGATGTCCATGATCACGTGCAGCGTGTACGGCTTGGCGATGTCCTCTGCGAAGTCGCACTCGCCCCCCAAGTCGCGCATCTTTTGCACGAAGTGGTCGGCGATCTCGTCGATGCGAGGCTGGCGTCCCTTCACCGCGGCGGGCTTGAACCAGTCGTTGGTGACCCGCCGGTGGTCGCGGTGCGTGGTGCCGTCGAGGTGCACGAGCGACTTGGGCAGCGGCATGCCCGACGCCATGACTTCGTCCATCTGCGCGTCGGGGCCGAGCACCGACCACGACGTGTTGAGCCAGTGCTGGTTGTCGCGTGACACGGCGAACACGTCTTCGTGGCGCGTGAGCACGTAGAAGCGCGAGAACTCGTCGAACTCCACCTCGAGCACGGGCGCGGTGCGGCGGATCTCGGCGACCCGCTCGTGCCAGGAGTCCATGTCGGCCCACTCGTTGGGGTCGATGAACAACAGGCCTCGGGTGTCGACGGCTTCGGCGATGCTGACCATGACTCCTCCTTCTTCGATGCTGCTTGGTCGGATCGTCGGTGACGCGATGGTCAGCCGACGACCAGCACGGGCTTGATGACCTTGCCGCTGATCGAGGCCTGCTCGGCTTCGTTGATCTGCGACAGCGGGAACGTCTCGATGAGGCGGTCGAACGGGAACTTGCCGTCCTGCCACAACTCGATCATGCGGGGGATGAACTCCTGCGGGACGACGCTGCCCTCGAACACGCCGACCAACGTCTTGCCGAGCAGGACGGCCCCGTCGAGCACGAGGTCGCCTTGTTGCACGGCCACCAGCGCGCACGCGCCGGTCATCCGCAGGCCTTGGAGCGCGGCGGTGATCACGGCGGGCACGCCGGTCGTGTCGAGCGCGTAGTGGGCCCCGCCGCCGGTGATGCCGAGGATCTGACCGACGAGGTCGCTGGCGTTGCCGTCGATGGTGTGGGTGGCGCCGAGCTCCTTGGCGAGCTGGAGCCGGTGCTCGTGGAGGTCGACGACCACGATCGTGGTGGCGCCGGCGACCTTGGCGGCCATCACGGCCGCGAGGCCGACGGCTCCGGCGCCGAACACGGCGACCGACGTGCCGGGCTGCACGTCGAGCGCGCTCAGCATCGTGCCGGCGCCGGTCTGGATGCCGCACGCCAACGGGGCGAGCTGCTCGAGTGGGAGTGACTTGTCGACCACCACCACGTTGCGGCTCGTGGCCACGGCGTGGGTGGCGAACGACGACTGGCCGAACCAGCGGGCCGAGATCTCCGCGCCCGATTCGTCGGTCACAGTGGTGCTGCCGTCGAGCCGCCGGCCGAACAAGTTGCGGATCACGAACGTGTCGCAATAGGCGGGCTGGCCCTTGGTGCAGTTCTCGCACTGGCCGCACGAGTCGAACGACACCACGACGTGGTCCCCGACCTCGATGCCTTCCACGCCCTCGCCGAGCGCCTCGACCACGCCCGACGCCTCGTGCCCGGTGATCAACGGCAGCGGCAGCGGGATGGCCTCGGACCTCGGGATCATGTCGGTGTGGCACATCCCGGCCGACACGACCCGCACGAGCACTTCGCCCGGGCCCGGGTCGGCGAGCTCGACGGTCTCGAGCTGGTACGGCTCCTCGCGGGCACGGAGCACGGCCGCGGTGATCTGCATGTGGATTCCCCCTGAAACCGGCGGACCGCCCGCCGTCAGAACATACCTTGAGGTATGGTCGCTGACTCTAGGGTCGCTCGTACGGTCGTGCAAGCGGCCCGACGCGGCGGTCGACCGGTGAGGGCGAGACAGGATCGAGGCATCGTGGACGCACGAACCCCCAACGACTACTTCGAGACGGCGCTCGACCTGCTGGCGGAAGACGGCCCGAAAGGCATCACGATCGCCAGCCTGTGCCGCCGACTCGAGGTCACGAAGGGCAGCTTCTACCACCACTTCGCCAGCGTCCCGGCGTTCCTGGATCGCCTCTACGAGTACTGGGAGCACCGCGGCGAGGAGGCCACGCTGCGGAGCCTGGCCGAGACCGACCCGGTCGGTCGGCTCGAAGTCGCCAAGCTCGAAGGCACGTGGGGACTGCACCACGAAGCCGAGACCGCCATCCGGGCGCTCGCCCGCGACGACCCGCGGGCGGCAGACGTCCTCGCCCGCGTCGACCAGCTCCGCGAAGACGGCCTCCAGTTGGCGTTCGAGCTGGCCGGCATCGAGCCCGACCGTGCCCGCGTGCTGGCACGCATCGGCATCGCCATCCTCATCGGCACCCAGCAGCGCGAGCATCCCGTCGACCGCCGCCAGCTCCAGACCACCTTCGACGAGTATCAACGCTGGCTCGAAGCCGCCATCACGTTGCCGGCCGCGTCCCCCGCGCCCTGAGGACCCCTGTCCACCCCCTGCACCGAACCCAATCCGTTCCGGGCACCTGACCGTGCCCTGGGGGGCTGGGGTGCCCGGACTGGGGTTGGTCGTAATCTCCGGGCATGAGCGACGGCGACCTGATCGTGCGCGGGTACCGGCCTGAGGACCGGCCCGCCGTGCGGCGCATCTGCCACGTCACCGGCTACATGGGCGACCCCGCCGACTGGTACTGGGCCGACGAGGACAGCTTCGCCGACACGTGGACCGGCTACTACACCGACAAGGAGCCAGAGTCGTGTGGCGTGGTCGAGCTCGACGGCGAGGTCGTCGGCTACTTGATGGGCTGCCGCGACACCCGCCAGGCCGACCCGCCCGAGAACATCATCGGGCGACACCTGATCGGGGGGCGCCACCTCCTGGTCCGCAGAGGCACGGCCGGGTTCATCTGGAGGGCGGTCGGCGACATCGCGGTCGACGCAGCCCGGCGGCGGCTCCCGGCCCGCGACACGTATGACCCACGCTGGCCGGCGCACCTGCACATCGACCTGCTCCCCGTGGCCCGCGGCCGCGGCGCCGGACGCCTGCTGATGCAACGCTGGCTCGACCGGTTGCGCGCCGACGGGATCGCCGGCTGCCACCTCGGCACGTTGGCCGAGAACACCGCGGGGATCGCCTTCTTCGAGGCGATGGGTTTCCGCCGCCACGGCGGCACCCCACCCGTGCCCGGCATGCGCTCCCCCACCGGGGCCCGCCACCACGAGCAGCTGATGGTCCAAGAGCTCACCTGAGCTCTACTCCCCGAGCGCCCGTCCCCACGCCGTCCCCACCCGGACCCCGCCCCCTTCCACCTTCACAACCCGGGTGGGATCTGGTCGTCAGGGCAACCACTTCCCCACCACCACGGGGTTTGGGAGGCCGGATCGGGGGAGGGCAGGCCGGGGCGGGTTCCCGGGGTGGAACGGCTCAGCGGAACTCGAGGCCTTCGAAGTCGCCCTTGTCGCGCCAGGCCTGGAGGTACTCGAAGAACGCCGACGCGCCGAGGGGGTAACCGACGAACAGCTCGCTGCCGGTACGCGACGGTTGGCCCTCGTTGTTGTAGTAGCCGGGCGTGCAATCGGGGCTGCCGATCACGCGGGGCAACGTCGGGCCCGACAGGAGCAAGTCGATCCAGGCGTCCTCGGCCTCTTGCGTGACCTCGACCTCGCGGTGCCCACCGTCGAGCGCGTGGCGCACGATCTTGGCGACCGTCAAACCGGTCTCGGTGAAGTTGTGCGGCACGTTCGAGATCAAGTTGGCGCCCTGGGTGAGCTGCACGATGAACAAGTTGGGGAACCCGTGCACGTGCGTGCCGTGCATCGTCCGCATCCCCCCGGCCCACTTCTCCGACAGCTTCAGCCCGTCGCGGCCGGTGGCGTCGTAGCCGGCCCGCCGTGTGAACGGGGTGCCGACCTCGAAGCCCGACGCGTAGATGATGCAGTCGACCTCGTACGCCTTGCCGCCGGCGACCACCGCCGTCTCGGTGATGCGCTCGACGCCCTTGCCGTCGGTGTGCACCAGGTGGACGTTCGGCCGGTTGTACGACTGGAGGTACTCGTCGTGGAAGCAGGGTCGCTTGCACAGCTGGCGGTACCAGGCCTTGAGCCCCTCGGCCGTCGCGGGGTCGTGCACGACCGAGTCGACGCGGGCCCGGATCTCCGACATCTTCTCGAAGTCGGAGTCCTCGAAGGCGCGGAGCATGCCCTGCGGCGTCAGCTCGTCGGCCGGCAGCTCCATCACCTTCGAGCGGATCCGGCGCGACAGGTCGGTCCAGCCGTCCATCACGAGGTCTTCGTCGGCGCTGCCACCCGCCTGGTTGGCGGTGAAGTTCTCCAGCCACCGTCGCTGCCAGCCGGGCGTGGCGATCGACGCGAACCACTCGGGGTCGATCGGCTGGTTGGCGCGCACGTCGACCGATGACGGGGTGCGCTGGAAGACGAAGAGCTCGCCCGCCGCGGCGGCGAGGTGCGGGATGCACTGCACGGCGGTGGCACCGGTGCCGATGATCGCCACCCGCTTGCCGGCGAGCCCGTCGAGCGGCGCGCCGGACGGGTCACCGCCCGTGTAGTCGTAGTCCCAGCGGCTCGTGTGGAACGAGTGGCCGGCGAACTCGTCGATGCCCGCGATGCCCGGCAGCTTCGGCACGTGCAGGGGGCCGGTGCCCATGGCGAGGAACCGGGCCCGGAACTGGTCGCCGCGGTTGGTCCGCACGATCCAGCTCGACGCGACCGCGTCCCACTCGAGGTCGGTGACCTCGGTGTGGAACAGCGCGTGGTCGTACAGGCCGAACTGCTTGGCGATGCGCTGGCAGTGTTCGAGGATCTCCGGTGCGTGGGCGTACTTCTCGGAGGGCATGTGGCCGGTCTCTTCGAGCAACGGCATGTAGACCATGCTCGCCGTGTCGCACTGGGCGCCCGGGTAGCGGTTCCAGTACCAGGTGCCGCCGAAGTCGCCACCCTTTTCGACGATGCGGACGTCGTCGATGCCGGCCTCTTTGAGCCGTGCGCCGGTGACGAGCCCCGCGAAGCCGCCGCCGATGAAGGCGACCGTCACCGTGTCGGTGACCGGGTCGCGCGGCTCGACTTCGCGGTACGGGTCGACGGCGTACCGCGCGAAGCGGCCGGTGAGTGGCTGGTATTGGTCATTGCCGTCGGGACGCAACCGCTTGTCTCGCTCCTCGCGGTACTTGCGCTTCAGCGCTTCCTTGTCGATCGTGCTCGTGGCGGCGCGGTCGGCAGGTCGAGCGGTCGGCTGGTCAGCGGTCGTGCGGTCCCCCGTCGTCCCCATGCGGACCAGTCAAGGCAAATCTTGACCCGCGGGTCAAGCCCTTCGACGTGTGACCGTCGACGCCCCGCGCCCCCACCCGCGACGCACTAAGAAGGGTTGGGATGTTCGACGACCTGTCGCACTGGGCCCGGGGAGACGGTCTCCAGATCGTGCTGATCGCGGTGGGTGCCGTGCTCCTCGCCCGCCTCGGCCAGTGGGTCGCCGGCAAGGTCATGACCGACCTCCATGCCCGCACCGACTCGCAACAAGCGGCCGGCGAGCTGCCCGACGACCGGGTCAAGCACATGTACGCGGTCACCCAAGTGCTGTCGTGGGTGTTCGTCGGGCTGACGTACTTCGTGGCGTTCATGTTGATCATCGCCCGGTTCGGCCTGCCGCTCACCAGCCTCGTCGCCCCTGCCGCCGTGGCCGGTGTGGCCATCGGCTTCGGTGCCCAACGAGTGGTGCAGGACCTGCTGTCGGGGTTCTTCGTGCTGGTCGAACGCCAATACGGGTTCGGCGACGTCATCCGCATCTCGCCGCCCGGCACGACCACCGGGATCACCGGAACCGTCGAGGAAGTGACGCTGCGGGCCACGAAGCTGCGGACGTACACCGGTGAGCTGGTCATCATCCCCAACGGAGAGATCCGACAGGTCACCAACACCTCGCGGGACTGGGCGCGCACAGTGATCGACGTGCCCGTGGCCGTCGGCACCGACATCGCCGTGCTCACCGACGTGCTGCGCCGGGTGTGCGAGGAGGCCTTCGCCGACGCGACCCTGCGGCCGCTGCTGCTCGACCGCCCGTCGGTGATGGGCGTGGAACACCTCGACGTCGAATCGCTGCAGCTGCGGGTGGTGGCGCGGACCCAGCCCGGCAAGCAGAACATGGTGGGACGCGACCTGCGGTCGCGGATCGCGTCGGCCATGCGCCAAGCGGGGATCGTGGCCGCGATCCCGACGCTGAGCACCGACGACGCCACGAGCGACACGCTCGACCACACCGGCGCCGACGCGGGGTCGTCGAGGGACGGCGGATCCCCCACGGGCGGGAGCGGCGGTACGCCGGACGCCGGCAGGGGCGAGGGCGGCGCATGAGGATCGCTCGCACGATCGGGCCGCGGGGGCTGCGGACTTCGACAGTGGTGCTCGCCGTCGTGTTCCTGGGCACGCTCACGCTGTGGCTGTTCGTCCGCCCGGACTCACCGTCCAAGGCGACGTACGTCCCGTTCGTCCCGGCCACCACCACCAAGCCAGCCACGCCGACCACCCGACCGTCGTCGCGCACGACCACCACGCGCCCGGGCACCGCCACGAGCACCACGCGGGCACCGGCGTCGACCACGACATCGAAGGCAACCGCGACGACCGCAAGCGGTCCGGCGTCCACGTCCACCACTGCGAACGCCACCTCGACGTCGACCACCACCGCGGCGACCCAGGCCACGTCGAGCACCTCGACGTCCGTTCCCTGACCGATCGGTCAGCTCGCGACACCGCCGGCTCGGCGATCAGCGGCCGGCAGCGGTGGGCGCGCCGGCCAGCTGGTGCAGCCGTGCGCGGCCGTCGGCCGTCGCGGGTGACGCGGCGGGCGACCCGGTCAGCTGGTGCAGCCGTGCGCGGCGGTCGGCCGTCGCGGGTGACGCGGTGGGCGACCCGGTCAGCTGCTGTCGCCGCGGTAGATGCTGCGCTTGGGCGCGGCCATCAGCTCGCGCACGAGCGGCTCGAAGTGCTCGAGCGGGTAGCTGTCGTACGACGGGTCGAAGGCCACTTGGTCGTACTCGGCGCAGAACTCGGCGGTGTAGTCGAACCACTCATGGCCGCGGTGCTGCTCTCGCAGGTCGCGGTCGAGGCCGAGGTGGTGGAAGAAGTAGTAGCCCTGGAAGATCCCGTGCTTTTCGAGCATCCAGTGGTTCTGCTCGCTGACGAACGGCTTGAGGATCGCCGCGCCGATGTCGGCGTGGTTGAAGCTGCCGAGCGTGTCGCCGATGTCGTGGATCAGCGCGCACAGCACGTACTCGTCGTCGCGGTTGTCGCGGGCTGCCCGGCTGGCGGTCTGCAACGAGTGCTCGAGCCGGTCGACGGCGAAGCCGCCCTGGTCACCGTCGAGCACCCGCAAGTGAGCGAGCACCCGGTCGGGCAGTCCGACCGCGAGGTTGATGGTCTCGACCGCGATGATGTCCCAGTCGGCCTTGGTGCCCTCGGTCATGGCGTGGAACTGGGCGCGTGGCTTGGCCTCGGGATGAGCTTGCGTGTCCGTCATCTCGCGGTCTCCCTTCTGGCGGTTCGGATCCACGCTACCCGTCGCACCCCCGGGCCGCCCCACCCGCCCCTCCCGTCGCACCCCCGGCCCGCCCCACCCGTCCCACCCCTCGCACCCCCGGCCCGCGCCACCCGTCCCTCCCGTCGCACCCCCGGGCCGCGCCGGCACGGCGGCTTCGGGCCCGCCAACCATTGCGCGGTGAGCACGTGGAGCGGGCGGAGCGCTCTGGGCGCGTGCCGCTGCGCTTCGGACCAGGCAGGAGGGCGACGCCCGTGTCGAGGGCTACCCAGGCGTCCGCCGAGCACGGCGAGCGGTACCGGCAGATCGCGCTCGAGGTCGCGCTCGAACGGGTGGCGGCCGTCGACCCGCAGCCCTGAGACCTTGCGGGTGCGAGGATGCCGGGATGCGATTCGATCTGATGACCGGCGCCAACACATGGGACCGCACGGCTGAGCTCGCACGCTCGATCGAAGGGGCCGGGTTCTCCGGGATGTTGTTCACCGAGCAGACGCAGACGCCGTGGATGTCGATCGCCGCAGCGGCGACCGCGGCGCCCACCCTCGAGTTCTCGACCGGCATCGCCGTGGCGTTCCCGCGCAGCCCGATGGTGGCGGCGGGGCTGGCGTGGGAGCTGGCCGAGAACACCGGTGGGCGGTTCCGGCTCGGGCTCGGCAGCCAGGTGCGGGCCCACATCGAGCGCCGCTACAGCGCCGAGTTCGACCCGCCCGGCCCCCGGATGCGTGACTACCTCGAAGCCGTCAAAGCGTGCTTCCGTGCCTTCCGCGGCGAGGAGCCGCTGCACCACGCAGGGCCGTATTACAACCTGTCGCTGCTGCCGGCGATGTGGGCGCCGCGCCGCCACGGGCACGGCGACGTGAAGGTCGACGTGTCGGCCGTCGGGCCGTGGATGTGCCGCATGGCGGGCGAAGTGGCCGACGGGATCCACGTCCACCCCTTCCACTCCGTCCCCTACCTCCATGACCGGCTGCTGCCCGGCGTGGCTGAAGGCGCGGCCGAGGCCGGGCGCGACCCGTCCGAAGTCGACCTGACCATCCCGGTGTTCGCGATTCCCGGCGACAGCCCCGAGGAGCGGGCGCCGTTGCTGGAGCGGGCGCGGGCGCAGATCGCGTTCTACGGGTCGACCAAGAACTACGGCTTCCAGTTCGACGACCTCGGCTTCGAGGGCACGTCGGCCAAACTGAACGAGCGGCTCAAGGCAGGCGACATCGCCGGCATGGCGGCCCTGATCACCGACGAGATGCTCGAGCACTTCGCCGTCGTGGCCACCTGGGACGACCTTGCCGGCGCGCTGGTCGACCGTTACCGGGGAGTCGCCACCCGGTTGGTGATGTACCTCGGTGAACCGTCGATCGCCGCCGACCCGTCCAACCTCGGCCGGTGGGGCGAAGTCGCCCGAGCCGTGACCGCCGCCTGACGTATCGGAGGACCGCCATGCCCACCTGGGACGACGTCGTGCGCATCGGCACCGCACTGCCCGAAGTGGAGGAGTCGACGTGGTTCCGGACGCCCTCGCTCAAGGTGGCCGGCAAGGGCTTCGCCCGGTTGCGCAGCGAGCAGGAGGGCGGGCTGGTGCTGATGTGCGAGCTCGACGAGAAGGAGGCGCTGCTCGCTTCGGGCGACCCGGCCTTCTACACGACCCCGCACTACGACGGCTACGGGGCGATCCTCGTCGACCTCGACAGGGTCGACCCTGGCGAGCTGGCCGAGTTGGTCGACGCGGCATGGTGGATCAAAGCGCCGCCGAAGGTCCGCAAGGCCCGCCAGACCCGCGACGCCGGCGACGTCGGCGACGACAGACAAGGCTGACGGCGCCCGCGCGCCGGCGACGCCGGCGACGCCGGCGACGGCTGACGGTGCCCGCGCGCACGCCTCTGGCGCGCGAGGCACGCCACGTCACCGCGCCACCACGGAGGGCCGACCGCCCGAGCCGGGCAGGGCCGGTACGCAAACCGGCCGACCCGAGGGCCGGCCGGGGCACGCGCTGGCGCGGTGGATTTGGCGGAGAGGGTGGGATTCGAACCCACGGACAGGGTTGCCCCCGCCACCTCCTTAGCAGGGAGGCCCGATCGACCAGACTCCGGCACCTCTCCGAATGGGCCACGAGACTATCTCGCCGACTGAGGCGCCCCGACCTTCGTGCACAAGTGGCGACAGAGCAGCCATTTCCGCACGAAGAACGAGCCGGGCGCGGGCCTCGCCGAACTCGTTGCATCGACCGGTTGAGCCAGCCAACCACTTCTGCACGAATCGCAAGATTCTGGCGATTTCGGTGCCGGTCGGCGGGGGTGGGGGGTGGGCGCGGGCGCGAGGGTCGGCGGGCGTCAGGTGGGGCGGACGTGGCGACGGAGTTCGGTGAGCCAGTCGTCGGCGCGGCGGTAGGCCTCGGCCACGCCGGCACGGACCGCGGGGCCGTGGTCGCCGGCGGCGGGATAGGAGCCGAGGAACTTCACGTCAGCCTGCTCGGCCTTCAGGCTGCGGAGGCAGTCGGCCACGACCTCGTCCGCGATGTGGCCTTCGAAGTCGCACAAGAAGCAGTAGTCGCCGAGCCCCCGCTTGGTGGGCCGGGACTCCAGCCACGTCAGGTTGATCGACCGGGCCGCGAACTCCTGGAGGATGGCGAGCAGCGAACCGGGCCGGTCGGCATGCTGGAAGATGACCAACGTGGTCTTGTCGTGACCTGTGGGCGCCGGCACCACCTGGCGTTGCACGGCGACGAACCGGGTGGCGTTGTCGGGATGGTCCTCGACGCCCTCCGCAAGCACGTCGAGCCCGAAGTTCTCGGCGGCCAAGCCGTTGGCGAGGGCGGCGATGGAGGGATCGCCGCCCTCGGCCACTCGGCGGGCGGCCTCTGCGGTGGAGTCAACCGGCACGAGCGGCACGTCGCCACCCAGCTTCTCGTGCAGGAAGCGCCGGCACTGGGCGGCAGCCACCGGGATCGAACGGACTTCGCGCACCTGGTCGAGCGTCGCGCCGGGCACGCCGAGCAGGTGCATGTGGACCGGGAGCACGACTTCCCGCTGGATCAGGAGGTCGACGTCGAACGCCAGCGTGTCGACCGCGATGCTGACCGACCCCTCGATCGCGTTCTCGATGGCGACGAACCCCGCTTCGACCTTGCCGTCGTCGACCGCGTGGAGCACGTCGAGCATCGACGGGAGCACGACCAGCTCGGCAGCGGCCAAGTCGGGCTGCGTGCGCAGCGCCTGCTCGGTGAACGTGCCCGGCGGGCCGAGGAACGCCACTTGGCGGGGCGGCGGCGAGGCCGCCGCGGGCGGGTTTCCGGACGGGGATGCGGCGGCGGGTGGCACGGGCCGACAGGATAGTGACGTGGACGAACGGGCCATCCGGCAGTTGCTCGACGACGTGCGGACCGGCCGTTGCACCGCCGACGACGCCGTCGCTGAGCTGCGGCGCCTGCCGTTCGCCGACTTGGGCTTCGCCCGCGTCGACCACCACCGGACGCTCCGCCACGGCACGGCTGAAACCGTGTACGGCCCGGGCAAGACGCCGGCCCAATGCGTGGCGATCGTCGACGAGCTGCTGCGCGGCGGCACCGGACCGGTGGTGGTCAGCCGCGCCGACGCGACGCAGGCCGCCGCGCTCGCCGCCGCACACCCTGGTGCCGCGGCGACCGCAGGACCGTCGGGCACGGCGACCCTGGTCTGGCGTGCGCGGGAGACCTGGACCGCTCGAACCGGTTCGGACGCCGCAAGGGGCGACCACGGTGGCGAGGCGGCACCCGTCGAGATTGCGGGATCGCCCGGCGCCAAGCACACCCACGGCGACAGCCCGGGCCCGGCGGTCGACGCCAGCCCGATCGACGCCCATGCCGGGCCGCAGGTCGTCATCGTCGCCGCCGGCACGGCCGACCTCCCGGTGGCCGACGAGTGCGCCGCCGTGCTGTCCGCACACGGCGTCGCGCCAAGGCGACTCACCGACGTCGGCGTAGCGGGGCTGCACCGACTGATCGACTCGGTCGAGGCCCTCCAATCGGCCGACATCGTGATCGTGGTGGCCGGGATGGAAGGTGCGCTGGCGAGCGTGGTCGGCGGCCTCACCGGTGCACCGGTGGTGGCGGTCCCGACCAGCGTCGGCTACGGCGCGGGGCTCGAGGGGGTCACGGCGTTGTTGGCCATGTTGTCGTCGTGCGCGGCGGGCATCACCGTCGTCGGCATCGACAACGGCTACGGCGCGGCCAGCGCCACGCTGCGCTTGTTGCACACCGCCGGCGCCACCACCCCCCTTCCCGAACTGGGGGGAGAAACGGTCGACCCGACAACCACCTCCCCGCCCACGACCGAATGCGCACCCGGACTGGGGGGAGAACCGATCGACCCGGCGACCGCTTCCCCGCCCACGTCGGTGGCGGGGCCGGCGGCGGGCGCGGGGAAGCGGGCGGCGTCGTGACCACGGCCTGGTTCCACTGCTTTTCGGGGATCGCCGGCGACATGGCCCTCGGCGCCCTCGTCGACGCCGGCGCCGACCTCGACGAAGTGCGTGCGCTGTGCGAGCGGCTGCCGGTGCCCGGCTGGGAGCTGACCGCGGAGCCCGTGCTGCGGTGCGGCATCGCCGGCACGAAGGTCCACGTGCAGGCCGAGGAGACGTCGGTCGTGCGCACGGCCGGCCACATCACCGCGCTGGTCGAAGAAGCACGCCTGCCCGACCGGGTCCGCACGCGGGCGCTGGCGGTGTTCCACCGGCTGGCCGAAGCCGAAGGCCGGCTCCACCGCAAGCCCGCCAGCCAAGTCCACTTCCACGAAGTCGGCGGGATCGACGCGATCGTCGACGTGGTCGGCACTTGCGCAGCGCTGGAGCTGCTCGACATCGACGAGGTGTGGTCGAGCCCGGTGACCCACGGCATCGGGATGGTCCGGGCGGCGCACGGCCTCCTTCCGAACCCGGCCCCGGCCGTCGTCGAGCTGCTGCGCGACGCACCGGTCCGCGGCATCGAAGTCCCCTTCGAGCTCACGACGCCGACCGGAGCCGCGCTGGTCGCCACGCTCGCCACCGGATGGGGCCCGCTGCCGCCGCTGACGATCCGAGCCACGGGGTTCGGCGCCGGTAGCCGCGAGATCGACGGACGACCCAACCTCTTGCAGGTCGTGATCGGCGATCCGGCGGGCGACGGGGCGCTGGTCGACGGCCAGCCGGTGGTCCTGCTCGAGGCCAACGTCGACGACGCCACGGGCGAAGTCCTCGCCCACGCCGTCGCTGCGCTCCTCGAAGCCGGCGCGCACGACGCGTGGATCACCCCGATCCTCATGAAGAAGGGCCGGCCCGCCCACACCGTCAGCGCGTTGGCCGACGTTGCGCTGGCCCGCCAGATCTCGTCCGTGCTGACCGCCGAGACCGGGAGCCTGGGCGTGCGGGGCCAGCGACTCGAGCGCTGGCCCGAGACGCGTGCCATCGACGAAGTCGACGTCGACGGCGCGCCGATCCGGGTGAAGGTGTCGCCGGGTCGGGTGAAAGCCGAGTTCGACGACGCGGCGCGGGCTGCGACCCGGTCCGGGCGCCCCGTGCGCGAGGTGCTGTCCGACGCCGAGTCCGCCTGGCGGGCCCGCACCCACACCCACGGCCACGACCACTCTCACGACGAAGGGCCCGCCGACCCCGCGTCCTGACCAACCCCAACAACCCCGAGCTGTGAGCACTTGGCCACCTGGGAGGTGGCCAAGTGCTCACAGCAGGGATTGACGACGGGGGACACTCGTCAGTGGGTTGCGACGACGGCGGCGGCTTCGACCACCAGGGCTGCCAGGGTCAGCAGGCCCAGCAGACCACGCAGACCATCGGCTGCACGGGCGCCGCGGGCAACGGCCTCGGCGCCTTCGCCGGACTCGGCGAGCCGTCGACGGAGGCCCGTCATGCGATGAGCCTGGCGCATGGCGACGACGGCCACCACGATCGTGGCGGCGCCGAGGGCGCCCGCCGCCCACACCGTCGGGCGCCACTCGGAGGGCACGCCGGCCATGATCAGGCCCGTCGCGAGCGACACCGCCAGCGCCACCGGACCGACCACCGCGAAGGTTCGCCCGACCGAGGCGAACAGCGCCACCCGTGACCGGTCGTCGAGCAGCTTGCGGCTGGCCCGGGCGAACACGGCGATCGTGACCATGCTCCCGACCCACGTGCTCACCGCGAGCAGGTGGACCGCCACCACGACCGTGCCCACGCCCGCCTCCAACCGCCCTCTACAGCAGGCCGAGCTCGAGGCGGACCTCTTCGGTCATGCGGTCGAGGCCCCAGGGCGGATCGAAGACGAGGTTGATGACCACGTCGTCGACGCCGGGGACGGCCCGCACCACCCGCGCCGCGTCGTCGCACAAGATGTCGCCCATGCCGCAGCCGGGCGAGGTCATGGTCATGTCGATCTCGATGCGGCGCTTGCCGTCGCCGTCGACGATCTCGTCGCACCGGTAGATCAGACCGAGGTCCACGATGCTCACGGGGATCTCGGGGTCGTACACGGTGTGCAGCGCGGCGGTGACGGCGTCCATCTCGAACGGCCCGGACGACGCGCCGGAGATCATCACCGCCCGCTCGGAGGCTTCGAGCCCGATCGCATCGAAGTCCGCTCCGCCCACGCGCAGCAGGTGGCCGTACTCGTTGCGGACCGTGCAGCTGTCGCCCATACGTTGGAGCACCTCGACTTTGGTGCCGGGCACCAACACGATGCGGTCGCCGTCGGGGACCGTGACCGCGACGCAGTGGCGGATGACCTCGGTCCAGCCGTCGTCGGACGGGCCGGGCAGGTCGTGGCCGGCGGGGCTCACTCGCCGACCTCGCGGTCGACCTCGCCGTGGACCTCGAGCGGGATGTGACCTGCGGCGGCGATCTCGTGCGCGAGCTGGTTCCGCAGCGACTCGACGGCGATGGTGTCGAGCACCTCGCCGGCGAAGGCGCCGACCAGGACGGCGCGGGCGGTGGCCTCGGGGATGCCGCGAGCGCGCAGGTAGAACAACGACTCTTCGTCGAGCCGGCCGACGGTCGCCCCGTGGGAGCAGCGAACGTCGTCGGCGAGGATCTCGAGCCAGGGGCGCGTGTCGGTCTGGGCGGTGCGGCTGAGCAGCAAGCTGCGGTTGGTCTGCGCGGCGTCGACTGCGGCGGTGCCGGCCTGCACGATCACGTGGCCCGTGAAGCAGCCGTGGCCGGCGTCGTCGATCACGCCCTTGTACAGCTGGCGGCTGGTGGTGCGCGACGCGGCGTGGTCGACCGTGACCACGTTGTCGAGGTGCTGCACGCCGTCGGGCAGGTACAGCCCGGAGAGATCGGCGTGGGCACCCTCGCCGGCGAGCACCACGTCGAGCGCGGCGCGGGCGAGGTCGCCACCGAGCTGCAGGGAGCTCGTGCGCAAGTTGGCGTCGCGTGCGAGCACGGCGCCGGTGTGCCCGACGTGGACGGTGTCGGCAGCCTCCGACTGCACCCGCTCGTACGTGACGTTCGCACCCGACGACACCGCGAGCGACGTGCGGGCGTTGACCAGCCCGAAGCCCGGCAGGCCGGCGTACGTCTCGACGACCTGCAGGGTGCTCCGCGGTGCCGCGCACACGAACGTGAGGGGGTGCGAGGCGCTCGGCGCCGAGCCCGGGAGCGACAAGTGGACGATGTGGACGGGACCCTCGAGCGTGGCGCCTTCGGCCAGCCACACGACCGCCGCGTCGGGGCTGTACAGGGTGTTGAGGGCCTGGTAGCCGTCGAAGCGGGACGACCGGCGGGCCGCCACCTGCTGTTCGACCGAGCGCGCGGCCGGTGACCCGTCGGCAGCCAGCGTGGACAAGGCGCCGACCACCACACCCGACGATGGTTCGGCTGCGACGTCGGAGGCGGCGGCGGAAAAGCGCCCGTTGACGAACACCAGCCGGACGCTGCCGTGCGAGCCGGCCAGCTCGTCGATCACGCCGCGGTCGGGCGCTGCGACCGGGTCGGCCTGCTGCTCGGCGTCGTGCTCCTCGAGCCGCTTCAACGGCGTGTACTTCCACGCTTCGTCGTGGCGGGTGGGCATCGAGTTGACGCCCAACCAGGCGCGCACTTCTGCACGGGCCTGTTGGCGCCAACCAGCGGCGGCCAACGTGCCGGCGGGCGCGTCGGGTGCCGGGTCGGCCGAACCCGTGGTCGCAGCCGGCGCCGGCTTGGTCATGGACCGACCGGGACGCGGTCGCCGTACCCGTGCGCCTCCAACTCGTGAGCGAGCTCCGGACCGCCGCTGCGCACGATGCGGCCCTGATCGAGGACGTGCACGTGGTCGGGCACGACGTACTCGAGCAGGCGCGGGTAGTGGGTGATGACGAGCATGGACCGTTCGGGCGTCCGCAGCCGTTGGATCCCTTCGGCCACCACGCGCAGCGAGTCGATGTCGAGGCCGGAGTCGGTCTCGTCGCAGATGGCGAACTTCGGCTCCATGAGCGCCATCTGGAGGACCTCGTTGCGCTTCTTCTCCCCGCCGGAGAAGCCGGCGTTGACCGACCGCCGCAGGAACTCGTCGCCGATGCCGAGCGCAGCCATCTGCTCGCGCACGGCCTTCAGGAACCCGCGGGCGTCATACGTCTCCTGGCCGCGGGCTTCGCGCACCGCGTTCACGGCGGTGCGCAAGAAGTACGTGTTGCCCACGCCGGGGATCTCGACCGGGTACTGGAACGCGAGGAAGACGCCGGCGGCGGCCCGCTCCTCGGGGAGCTGCGCCAGCAGGTCGGCCCCCTCGAACGTGACGGTGCCGCTGACGTCGTAACCGTCGCGCCCGGCCAGCACCGCCGCGAGCGTGCTCTTGCCGGCACCATTGGGGCCCATCACTGCGTGGACTTCGCCCGCGGCGATGTCGAGGTCGAGGCCTTGCAGGATCTTGCGGCCGGCGATCGACGCGGTGAGACCTTCGATGTGCAGCATCAGCCGACGCTCCCTTCGAGCGTCACGCGCATCAACGCCTGCGCCTCGACGGCGAACTCCATCGGCAACTCGTCGAAGACCTCACGGCAGAACCCGTTGACGATCATCGACGTGGCGTCCTCCTCGGTGAGACCCCGCTGGCGGCAGTAGAAGAGCTGGTCGTCGCCGATCTTCGACGTGGTGGCCTCGTGCTCCACCTGCGCAGAGTCGTTCTTGACCTCGATGTACGGGAACGTGTGCGCGCCGCAGTCGGACCCGATCAGCAGCGAGTCGCACTGGGTGTGGTTGCGGGCGCCTTCGGCGGACCGCAGCACCTTGACCAACCCGCGGTAGGAGTTCTGGGCCTTGCCGGCGGAGATCCCCTTGGAGATGATCGTGCTCGACGTGTTGCGCCCGATGTGGGTCATCTTGGTGCCGGTGTCGGCCTGCTGGCGGCCGGTGGTGACGGCCACCGAGTAGAACTCGCCGATCGAGTCGTCGCCCTGGAGCACCACGCTCGGGTACTTCCACGTGATGGCCGAGCCGGTCTCGACCTGCGTCCACGAGATCTTCGAGCGGGCGCCGGCGCACTTCCCCCGCTTGGTCACGAAGTTGTAGATGCCACCAACGCCGTTCTCGTCGCCGGGGTACCAGTTCTGCACGGTGGAGTACTTGATCGACGCGTCGTCGAGCGCGACCAGCTCGACCACCGCGGCGTGCAGCTGGTTCTCGTCGCGCTGGGGCGCGGTGCAGCCCTCGAGGTAGCTGACCGACGCGCCTTCCTCGGCGACGATCAGCGTGCGCTCGAACTGGCCGGTCTCGGCCGCGTTCATGCGGAAGTACGTGGACAGCTCCATCGGGCACTTCACGCCGGCCGGCACGAAGCAGAACGAACCGTCGGAGAACACAGCCGAGTTCAAGGTCGCGAAGAAGTTGTCGCGGTACGGCACCACCGACCCGAGGTACTTGCGCACGAGGTCGGGGTGCTCACGGACGGCTTCGGAGAACGAGCAGAAGATGACGCCGACCTCGGCCAGGCGGTCCTTGAACGTGGTGGCCACCGAGACGGAGTCGACGATCGCGTCGACCGCCACGCCCGACAGCCGCTCCTGCTCGGCCAACGAGATGCCGAGCTTGTCGAACATCTCGCGGATCTCGGGGTCGACCTCGTCGAGGCTCTTGGGCGCCGGTCCCTTCGGCTTCGGGGCGGCCCAGTAGTACATGTCCTGGTAGTCGATCGGGTCGTAGTGGACGTGCGGCCAGTGCGGCTCGGTCTGCGTGAGGAAGTGTTCCAGCGCCTTCAGGCGCCACTCGAGCAGCCACTCCGGCTCGTCCTTCTTGGCCGAGATGAACCGGATCACGTCCTCGTTCAGCCCCTTGGGGGCGAGCTCGGTCTCGAAGTCGCTGACGAAGCCGTGCTGGTACTCGCGCTGGACGAGCTCCTGGATCCCGGAGTTCACGGCGCCATTTCTAACAGCACGCGACAGAGATTTACAACGCCGGGACGTTGCTTATTTCTCCGCTGTTCGCTACAAATATGGCGGTGCACGCACAGCCTCCCGTTCCTTGCCGAGACCTCGACGACCCCGGCCAGATCGCGGAGATGGTCACTCGATTCTACGGGGACGTCGATCTCGACCCGATTCTGGGCCCGTTGTTCAACGACGTGGCCCAAGTCGACTGGCCCGAGCACCTCGAGAAGTTGACCGCGTTCTGGTGCCGAGCCCTGCTCGGGATCCAAGGCTACGCGGGCAACCCGTTCCGCGCCCACAAGGAAGTCCACCAGCAGCGCTCGTTCACCGACGCGCACTTCTTGCGGTGGCTCACGCTGTTCGAACAGACCGTGCGCGGCGGGTGGTCCGGACCCAACGCCGAGCGCGCTGTCGCGCTGGCGTGCAATGTTGCGAGGGTGCACAGCAACCAGTTCCTCGACGCGCCGGTCGCGATCCCGGAGTCGATCGAGTACGGCGCCTCGGCCGGCGGCGGACCAGCGAACGGCATGCCGGTGTCGGCACCGACCAGGGCGGTAGGGCGGTGACCGCACCGGCGGCCGGCGCGGCCGCGCTGCAACGCCAGGCCAAGGCGCTCGGCGACCCCACGCGCTACGCGATCTTCTGCTACCTCCGTGACACCGATCGGCCGGTCGACATCGCGGAGCTCACCGAGCATCTCGAGGTCCACCACAACGCGATCCGCCAGCACTTGGCCAAGCTGGTCGAAGCCGACCTGGTCGTCGAAGGCAAAGCGCCATCGACCGGGCGGGGGCGCCCCCGGCTGCGCTACTCGGTGGGCCCCGCCGCCGACGCCCGATGGGGCGCGGGTGGACCCTATGAACGCCTGTCGCTGTTGCTCACCGAGATCATCCGCAGCGGCGACTCCCCCATCGAGGTCGGCCGACGGGCAGTCCGACCGCGCCGGCTCGGCGCGCCGCCGTCGACGGCGGCCACCGCGGTCGACGACCTCGTTGAAGAGATGGCCCGGCAGGGCTTCGAACCGCAGATCCGCCATCGAGGCGAACGGTTCGAGGTCGAGCTGCAGGCCTGTCCCTTCGCGTCGAGCGCGGCCGCCGATCCCGACACGGTGTGCAACCTCCACCTCGGGATGGCCTACGGGGTGGCCGACGAAGTCGGCGGTCTCCAAGTCGACGAGTTGGTACCCCACGACCCGATGCGGGGCCACTGCCAGCTGCACGGCCACATGGCACCGCCGAAACCGGTCGAGTTGGAAGCGTCGCCCGAACCGGCCACGTCCTGAAGCCACGTCCGGAGCCGGGCGCGTCCGGAGCCGGCCACGTCCGGAGCCGCCCACGTCCGGAACCGGCCCGGCGGCGCCGCCCACGTCCTGAACCGCCACGTCCGGCGCCGGGCGCGTCCTGAACCGGCCACGTCCGGGGCGGGGCGCGTTCCGACCCGGCGGCGCCGTCGTGTCAGAAGCTGTTGGGCACCACGGCTTCCAACAAGGTGGGTCCCGGTTCGGCCAGCGCGCGCTCGAGCGCGGAGGTGAACTCCTCCGCGGTGGTGGCCCGGGTCGCGCGCACCCCCATGCCGGCGGCCAGTTCCACGAAGTCGAGCTCGGGCTTGGTCAAGTCGAGCATCGCGGTGGCGGCTGGTCCGCCCGCTTCGGCACCGACCCGCGACAGCTCGAGGTTCAGCACGGCGTAGGAACGGTTCGAGAACACGATGGTCGTGACGTCGAGACCTTCGCGGGCCTGTGTCCACAACGCTTGGAGCGTGTACATCGCGCTGCCGTCGGCTTCGAAGCACACCACTTTGCGATCGGGACAGGCGACCGCCGCCCCCGTCGCCAACGGCAGGCCCATGCCGATGGCACCGCCGGTGAGCGTCAGCCAGTCGTGGCGCGGCGCGCCCGCGGTGGCCATGGGTGCCCACAATCCCGAGGTGTTGGCTTCGTCAGCCACGATCGCGCCTTCCGGCAACAGCGCACCCACCGCAGCGGCAACCGTCTCGCCGTTGAGCGCGCCGGTGGGTCGGTCGGGGCGCGACGAAGGCTGCACCCGCGGTTCGACGCCTGGCGCCACGACATCGGCGAGGCGTTCCAGCGCGTCGGCCCGGTCGGTGCCGGGTCCGCCCAGCGCGAGCACCTCGCAACCGGGCGGCACCAGACGGCTGGGCTTGCCGGGGTACGCGAAGAACGAGACGGGTTCGGGCGCGTCGACGAGGATCACGTGCCGGGCGTCGCCGATCTGCGCGGTCGCGAACTCGGCCAGGTATCCGAGCCGGTCGATCGCCGGCAGCCCGGCGCCGCGCTCGAGCCGGGTGGGGAAGACCTCGGCGAACAACGCGGCGCCGGTGGCCTGCACGATGCGGTCGACCGCCCGCAACGACCGCTCGCGCAACGCCGTGCCACCGAGCAGCACCACGCAGCGCTCGCCGCCGGTGAGCGCCTTCGCCGCCGCTTCGAGCGTGTCAGCGGGGACCAGCGGCGGCGCAGGGAGCACCGGTGGCGGCGCCACGACGCCGCCGTCGAGCCAGCACACGTCGGCGGGCAACACGAGCGTGGCGACTTGCCCGGGCGGGCCGACCGCCGCGGCCACCGCGGCCGCCCCGTCGGCACCCACGTCGTCGGGACGGGTGGCGTGGCGAACCCACCCCGACACGTTGCGCGCCAACCCGTCGATGTCGGACTCGAGCGGCGCGTCATAGCGGTGGTGGTACGTGGCGTGGTCGCCCACGAGGTTCACGACCGGCACGTGCGCGCGGCGGGCGTTGTGCAAGTTGGCCAGGCCATTGCCCAGGCCGGGCCCGAGGTGCAACAAGGTGGCCGCGGGCTTGTCGGCCATGCGGGCGTAGCCGTCGGCGGCACCGGTGGCCACGCCCTCGAACAGCGCCAGCACGCCGCGCATCTCGGGCACGTCGTCGAGCGCCGCCACGAAGTGCATCTCCGACGTGCCGGGATTGGCGAAGCACGTGTCGACGCCGGCGCCGACCAGGGTGCGGATGAGCGCCTGCGCGCCGTTCATGATCGGGGTCGAATCGGTCACGGGGCGGTCACTCCATCAGTGGGGTCGAACAAATTGCCGGGGTTGAGGATGCCGTGCGGGTCGAACGCGGCTTTGATGCGGCGTTGCAACTCGACCTTCACCGGGTCTTCCAAGGCCAGGTAGTACGCCTTCTTGGCCAGACCGATGCCGTGCTCGCCGGAGATCACACCGCCGGCACCGACGCCGATCTCGAACAAGGCGCGGAGCAGGCGACTGCGCCGCTCGGAATCGGCTTGGAAGACGGCGAGGTGCACGTTGCCGTCGCCGGCGTGGCCACACCCGGCGATCCACGCCCCTTCGGCCGCGGCCAAGTCGGCCACTTTCCCCATGAAGTCCGCGATCGAGGCCCGCGGCACGACGACGTCGACGATGTCGTCGGCGCCGTTGGCCTTGGCCACGAAGAAGGCCTTCTCGCGCGCCTCGATCAGCCCGACGGCCGCGTGGTCGGGCAGCACGTACACGTCGAGCGCGCCGAGCCCGTCGAGCAAGGCGCCGAGGGCCTCGACGTCGTCGTCGAGCCAGGCCTGCTGACGGCCTTCGAGGCTGACGACCAGATAGGCGAGGGCTTGTTGGCGGATGTCGTCGGGGATCCCGAGGTCGAGACCGACGTGGTCGAGCGTGGCGCTCAACGTGAGCAGGTCGATGTACTCGAGGATGGTGGGGTCGAGCCCGCTGGCCACCACTCTCGGCACTGCGGCGGTGACCTGGTCGAGCGTCGCGAACGGCGCCATCACGGTGGCGCGGCACGGCAGGCGCGGCTGCAACCGCAAGGTGACCTCGGTCGTCAGCCCGAGCGTGCCCTCTGACCCCGTGAACAGCTGCGTCAAGTCGTAGCCGGTCGACGACTTCATCACCTTGCCGCCGGTGCGGATCACTTCGCCGCCGGCGAGGACCACTTCGAGACCGAGCACGTGCTGGCGGGTCACGCCGTACTTCACCGCCCGCATGCCGCCCGCGTTGGTGGCGACGTTGCCGCCCAGGCTCGCGCTGTACTCGCCGGGATACACCGGATACAGCAGTCCTGCGGCGGCGGTGTGCTCGTCGAGCTCGGCCAGCGTGATGCCGGGTTGCACCACGGCCACCTGGTTGTCGACGTCGAGCTCGAGCAGCTGGTTCATCCGCTCGAAGCTCACGACCACCCCGCCCGTTCGGGGGACGGCGGATCCCGACAGCCCGGTGCCCGAGCCTCGGGCCGTGACCGGGATGCGGTGCTGGTCGGCCACGCGCAGGATCGCCGACACCTCTTCGGTGCAGGTCGGGAACAACACCGCAGCGGGAGCGACCGCGTCGACGGTGAGGCACTCGTCGTGGGCGTAGTCGTCCGACACCGCGTCGCCCGCGACCACGCAATCAGCGGGCAGCACCTCGGCGAACAGGCTCATGGTGGCAGGCATCGCTGGTCCCCCTCACGCCCGCCTGTCAGCCGGCGCGCATCGCGTCGCGCCGAGTCTCGCGGACCGTGCGGGGTGGCTGCTCGACGCCCCCGCATGAGATGCCGGTCGTGTGCTCCAAGTCGTCCCCGAGCAGCCTTCACCCACACCGTTCGGGCGCAGCCCCACGCGACGCCCTGCCCGCCGTGTGCTCCAAGTCGGCCCCGAGCAGCCTTCACGCACACCGTTCGGGCGCAAGCCACCCACGTGGACGGGCGACCCGCAGCCCAGATGCTGGCGAGGTCTGTCAGAGCCCGGCGAGCACGCCTTCTTCCTCGGCAGCAGCGGCCGCGTCGGGGGCGGTGTCGCGCCCGGCGCCCATGCGTCCCTCGGCGGTGCCCGACCCGAGCGCCTTCCACAGCTGCGGGTAGCTGCGGTACTCGAGCTGCGGCGTGACATAGCCCGCCGAGACCAGCTCACGGTGGTACTTCGGGAGGTTGCGCCACGGGATGCCCATGTCGACGTGGTGCGAGAGGTGCCAGCCGATGTTGTACGGCACCATGAAGAAGCGGGCGAGGAAGTGCTGGCGCACCGAGTGGGTGGCGTCGCGCCGGTCGTCGGAGCGAACCATGCCGCCGTGCTCGGCGATGGCCCGCAGCCGGTTGATCACCCGCCACTGGGTCATCCACGGCAGGAACCACATCGCCCAGTAGACCCACCAGTGGCCCGACGCGATCGACGCGGCGATGAACACGATCTGGAAGGCGATGATGCGCAGCGCGTGCTTGCGGGCGAAGTCGTTGCGCAAGCCGCGGAACAGGCCCTTGAGGTTCTTCCACCCGGAGATGCCCACGGCGTCGCGCACGAGCTTGCGGCGCAGCGACGCACGGCTCACCGGGTAGCCGACGTAGAGGTTCATGTCGGGCTCGTTGGGGCCGAACTCGTCCTTGTGGTGCGCCATGTGGCCGCGCCGGTACAGGTCGGTGACGGTGAACGCCGGGTAGCCGACCACCCACTTGCCCACGAAGTCGTTGACCTTCTTGTTGGAGAACAGCAGCCGGTGAGCCGACTCGTGCATGAGGCTGGCGAACATGGCGTGCGCTCGGCCCATGAGGCAGAAGCACAACAGGTACGACCACCAGGTGCCGATCCACACCGCGGCCACGATGAAGCCGAGCGACTGCACCCACACGCCGGCCACCGCGATGGCGTTGCGCCAGTCGGGGATGCGCCGCAGCTCGCTGCGCAGCTCGGGCACGGCTTTGCCGCTGACCAACAACCGGTCGGTGGGCAAGACGTCGGGGGTCGCCGCTGGGGGTGGGACCATGGTCGTCGCCATGGCCGCTATGTTACACCTATTGAACAGATGAGCAAGCTCCGTAATGTGGCGGCTGGCCGGGCTGCCCGGCCAGGCTTTGCGGTTGGGGCGCTCGACGGATCGGAACCGGCGAAAGGCGACAGGTGGCTGGCCGCGAGTCCGCCGGGCTCGGCGGTCGGGGCGTCCACCGCACCCCAACCGTCGGACACCGACAGGCACAGGGCTGCGGGTCAGACCGGTGGGGTTCGCGGCGCCGGCGCTTGCGCAGAGCGAAGGGCCCGACAGCAGTCCCGGTGGGCGAACACGCAGGGTCGAGAGGCGTGACGCCATCCGCGGTCGAGGCGGTGCTGGCCGACGAGCGTCCGTACACGGCCCGATCGGTGCTCGCGTCGACGCTGCTCGGCATCGACCCGCCACGCCTGCCCGCCCGCATGCTGGTGCGCACCGGGGAGCTGTTCGGCATCGCCGAGGGCACGGTGCGGGTGGCGGTGTCGCGCATGGTGAGCGCAGGCGAGCTCGTGGCCGACGACGGCCACTACCGACTGTCGGGCGCGCTCCTCGACCGCCAGGCGCGCCAGAGCCGCAGCCGCTCGGGGCGCACCGAACCGTGGCAGGGCCGCTGGCGCGTGGAGGTGGTGGTGGCCGACTCCGGCCGGTCGGCCAACGAGCGCGCCGAGCTGCGCGCCGCCATGGCTGCCCTGCGCCTGGCCGAGTGGCGCGAAGGCGTGTGGCTCCGCCCCGACAACCTCCGTGCAGCCGCCGCCGGGCCGCACCACATCCGTGCCGTCGTGCCCCCCGGACCCGCGCCGGAGTCGGATGCGGAGCCAGACGCGGGTGCCGAGCCAGACACGGGTGCCGAGCGCGCCGAGGCCGAGCCGAAGTCGGGTGCCGAGCCAGACGCGGGTGCCGACCCGAAGTCGGTTGCCGAGCCAAAGGCGGGTGCCGAGCCAAAGGCGGGTGCCGAGCCAGACGCGGGTGCCGAGCCAGACGCGGGTGCCGAGCCGAGGCCGGCTGTCGAGCCGCCCGACGCTCACGACGACCACGCGGCCGCCGAGGCGGAGCGGATCGTGCGTGCCCAGTGCCGGGAGCTGTCGGCCGACCCCGCCGACGACCCGGAGCGGATCGTGCGTGCCCAGTGCCGGGAGCTGTCGGCCGATCCCGCCGACGACCCGGCCGCGCTCGCCGCCGAGCTGTGGGACCTCGACGGGTGGTCCGAGCGGTGCCGGCTGTTGCAGGCCGCGCTCGGGGAGCTCGTCGACGCCCTCGAAGCCGGCGACCCCACGGCCCTGCCGCCGGGCTTCGTGGTGTCGGCTGCCGTTTTGCGCCACTTCCAGGCCGATCCCCTCTTGCCGCCCGCGCTGCTCGCGCCCGACTGGCCGGGCCCCGCCCTGCGCGCCGACTACGACCGCTACGACGCAGCGTTCAAGTCCACCTGGGCGACCAACTTCCGCGAACCCCCGCGAACCCCCGCGAACCCCCCGCCGCTGTGAGCACGTAGCCACCTCCCAGGTGGCCAACTGCTCACAGCAGGATGGGGGTGACCGCGAACCCCCGCGAACCCCCCGCCGCTGTGAGCACGTAGCCACCTCCCAGGTGGCCAAGTGCTCACAGCAGGGTGGGGGTCCGTACGATGCAGGGATGACCGGCACGACCGTGGACAACGACCGCTTCTACTTCCGGCAGCTGCTGTCGGGGCTCGACTTGGCCGTCGACGACATGATGGCGATGCAGATGGCCAACTTCGTGTATCTGCTCGGCGACCGCGAGACGGGCGAGGCGGTGGCCGTCGACTTGGCATACGACGTGCCCGGCGCACTCGACATGTTGGAAGCCGACGGCATGCGCCTCACCGGCGTGCTCGCAACCCACTACCACCCTGACCACGTGGGCGGTTCGCTGGCGGGCTACTCGATCGCGGGGATCACCGACATCGTGGAGCGGGTCGACGTGCCCATCCACGTGCAGGCCGACGAAGAGGAGTGGGTGCTGAAGGCCACGGGCATCGACCGCGGCGCGCTCGTCACCCACGACTCGGGCGACATCGTCACCGTCGGGGAGATCCCGATCACGCTGGTGCACACGCCTGGCCACACGCCAGGCAGCCAGTGCTTCTTGGTCGAGGGCCGGCTCGTCTCGGGCGACACGCTGTTCCTCGACGGCTGCGGCCGGACCGACCTGCCCGGCAGCGACCCGGAGCAGATGTGGTTCTCGCTCACCGAGCGGCTGGCGAAAGTGCCCGACGACACCATCTTGTTCCCCGGCCACCTCTACTCCGAGAAGCCCTCCGCGTCGATGGCCGAGACGCGCAGCCGCAACGTGGTGTTCCGCCCGAGCAGCAAGGACCAGTGGCTGATGATGTTCGGCAACGCCTGATCGGCGGGGTCAGCTCCCCGCCGGCCCCCCCCCGGCTCGCACACCGGGCCCACCGGGGTCGACCGGACCGCGGGGTCACCGGGTCCCCACCGGTCGACGGCTCCGCGGGGTCACCGGGTCCCCACCGGGGTCGACCGGACCGCGGGGTCACCGGGTCCCCACCGGTCGACGGCTCCGCGGGGTCACGGGGTCCCCACCAGTCGACGGCTCCGCGGGGTCACGGGGTCCCCACCAGTCGACGGCTCCGCGGGGGTCACCGGGTCCCCACCGGGGTCGACGGCTCCGCGGGGTCACCGGATCCCCACCGGGGTCGACGGCTCCGCGGGGGTCGACGGCGGAGCCGGATCAACGGGCGCGCCGGGGTCGGTCGACTCGGTGACCGGGGCCTTCGCCGCCGCGGCGGCGTCGCGCTCGTCTCTGGGTTGGAAGAAGCGGCCGAGCACCGGGATCTCCCACCAGGACTCGGCCTTCGCCAGCGCGAACGCCGAGGCGAGCATGTGCTCGGTGGACTCGTAGCACGCGTAGCGCGGCACCCAGTCGGGGTCGAACTTGGCGTTGTAGCGCCACAACGACTCGATCTGCATCGAGTCGCTCATCTTCGAGAAGAACCACTTCTCGATCCGCGGGGTGACCCCTTCGCCCCGCTCGCCGGCGAGCACGGCCCGCATGGTCGCGAAGTTGAGGCCGAGCCCGACCATCCCCTGCTCTCGCAAGTGCTCCATGGTGCGCACGACCACGAAATCGGTCAGGCCGTTGGGGTGCTCGGCCTCTGACCGGCGCATCAAGTCGAGCGAGTAGCCCTGCACACCGGGCGCCGGCACGTACTGGCAGAACGCCGCCGGGCTGCCGTCGGGCCCGAAGCACACCGCCAGCAGCAGGCCCTCGTCGCGGGGATCGAACACCCGGCCGAGCGTCATCGAGAACCCGCGCTCGACCTCGCCGCGGCGCGACCCCGCCATCAGGTTCCGCAGCCCCTGTTCGACGTCGGCCGGCACGTCGGTGGGGTCGAAGAAGTCCATCCGGTAGCCGTACTTGGCGATCCGGTTGACGGCTTGGCGCAAGCCCTTGTTCTTGCCGCCCTCGAGCGAGAAGCGCCGCACATCGGCCACGGCTTCGTCGCCGACGTACATGTCGCGCATCCCCGATGCGTGGTAGATGGGCAGCCAGTCGTGCGACGCGCCCATGACCGCAACCGGCCAGCCGTGCTCGTCGGCGAACTCGCGGAAGGCGAACCAGGCGCGCCGCTGCTCCCACACCGGGCCGATCGGGTCGGGTGACACGAGCGCCACCCCGTTGGTGACCGCGTACGCCACGACCGTGTCGCCCCAGAAGAACCAGCGCTTGTCGTCGCGGAGGGCGAAGTAGGCCAGCGTGTCGGCGCCGTACAGCCCGACGATGCGCCGGGCGTTCTCCTCGGCCTCGGGTGCGGGGGCGGCGAGCCGTTGGCCGACCACCGGCCGGAACGCGATCCACCCCGCGGCGATGACCAGCCCGATCGACGCGGCGAGCAGGCTGGGCGACAGGAAGTCGTCGATCCGCTCCGGCAGGTGCCGGCTGGTGTCGCCGATCAGTCGCTCGACCACCGCGAGAAACGAGTGCGGCAACGACGGCCGGGGATCGTGGCCGTGGAACAACATCACCGCGGCGACGCCGGCCGCCACGGCGATGCCGACCCCGCCGAGGATCGTGGCGCTCGCCCGCTGGCGCGAGAACTCGTCGGACTTCACCCGGAAGAAGCGCTGGTTGAACAACAGGAACAGGCCGGCGACGAGCGCGACCAGTCCCTCCTCGAAGTCGAGCCCCTTCACCACGTGGAGCAGGAACGACGACCACAGCAAGACGATCGCCGCCACCCACGCGGTGCGGTGGCCGCGGCGCAGCCCACGGGCCAGCAGCAACAGCGCGAGGCCGGCCAGGACGACCAGGGCGGCGGCCGTCTGGGAGACCACGAGGGGGAGCAGGTCGTCGACCGCCCGCAGCCGGGCCCGCACCGGTGGCGTGACGGCGGAGACGAGGTCGACGAGGCCGACGACCGCCGCGACGAGGGCGCCGACCCGGCGGGCGCGGGTGCGAACCAGCCCTGGCGCTTCCTGGTCGGGCCACGGCGGGCTGCCCGGCCACGTGGCGACCCGCCCGGCGTCGCCCGGCTGCACGTTGGGACTGGCGCCGGCGCAGGTACGGGTGCAGAGCCGCTCGATGGTGGTCGTCGACGACACGATCGGCTGGCGCTGGTGATGGAGCGAGACGCGAAGGTCGGGCCCGGCTTCGAGCACGAGGTATGAGGTCTGGCGCACGGCGCCGAACGCGTCGAGCAGGCCGAAGCGACCGGGTCGACGCTCGACGACGACGGTGGCGCAACCGGCGTTGGCGTAGAACCCGCCGCCGAGGTCGGCGAGCTCGGCGCTGCGGGTGTGGCCGGTGATGAAGCCGGTGTGGCCCTCAGCGACCAGGCGGTGTCCGGCGGCCCGCGGCGGGTCGTTCGGGTGGTGCTCGTCGCCCGAGATCGACTCGAGCGTGAACAGCGACAACGGGTCGCGGACCGACCACCACCACAGCGCGCTGACCAGCCCGACGACCGCCAACAACACAGCGGACGACAAACCGACACCCGCGGCCCAGGCCCGCAACGTGCGGCCCACCCCGTGGTGCCCGCCGGCCGCGTGGGCGATCACGCTGGCGATCATCAGGCCGACCGCCACGAGCAACGGCACGGCCAACCACCCGAAGCGGCGCAAGACCCGCCGGTACGTGAGGCGCGACCCGACGAACGCCGAGACGTCGTCGGCGTTGGCCAAGTGCTCGATGCCGTCGAGCCACGCGGCGCCGGGGCGACGCAGGATCGGCAGGAAGTCGCTCACCAGGTGTTGGCCGAGCGGCGACTCGCCCGGGTTGCGCGGGTCGTCGAACGCGTAGGCCGGATCGAAGCGGCTGCCGTGCTCGACCCGCACGGCCTTGGTGCCCTGGCCAGTCGCAATCGACAGCTCGACCGCCAGCGCGACTTCCGCGGTCATGCGGCGTTGCACGTTGCGGACCGCCGGTGTGTGCCAAGCCAGGCAGTGGTCGCGGCTGCCGGGGATGACCACCAGGCGCCGGTCGGGGCCCTCCGCGAACGCTGCGAGCGCCTTGGTGAGGCGGCCGTGTGCGCCGAGCACCGCCATCGGGTCGAGGTGCCCTTCGCCGAGCAGGTCGAACGTGTCGCCGTTGAGGATCAGCACCGCCGGGCCGGTGATGGCGTCGATCGAGCGGGCCATCTCGGTGGAGGCGGCCTCGGCGGCGTCGTCGGGGGCCTGGCGGAGCAAGAGGTCGCTCACCACGTAGACCCGGCCGCCCGCGGGGACGTCGATGGTCACCTCGTCGGCGACGAGTGGGGACCCGGTCTGGTCGCCGGACGCCCCAGCGTTCTCGGTCACGAGCTCCTCCTGCCGCGACCCGTTCGGGCCGCGTTCAGCAACTCGCCAGGCTACGTGCTCCGGAGACCTTCCTTTCGGTCGCGTACGCGACGAAGGGGCCGGCGGTCAGCCCGCCGGCCCCCGGTGTCCGCCCACCGGCGCGTCGCCTACTGGGCGACCGCGGCGACGTCGTCGATCTGCAGCCAGGTGTCGCCGTTCGCCCACAGCCCGCCGTAGAGCACGACGCTGGTGTTGGCGCCGGTGTTCACGTTGACGGTGAGCTTGGTGTAGTCGCCGAGGTTGGCGAACTGCGTCTCGCCGAGCACTTGGCCGCCGAGCGTGCGCAGGCCGAAGTAGCCGTCGGTGTTGTTGGCCGACGTTCGCACCCACGCCGTGACGGTGTAGGTGTGGTTGGCCTGCACGGCGATGGTCTGGTGGATGTCGTTCCAGCCGGTGTCGTTGCGCACCCAGCCGTTGCCAGCGCCGCTGTGGGCGAGGCCTGCGCCGTGGTCGGCGCCGCAGTTGGTGGTGCACGCCCAGGCGCCGAGCCCGGCGTCTTCGAAGCCGCCGTCGGCGACCGGCTGCGCTGGCGGCGGGGTGCCTCCACCGGCGCCGGGGTGCGACAGCACGGTCATCATGCGTGGCACGGCGTCGCTGAGCGCCAAGTTCCAGCAGCCGAAGTTGTGGCCGCCGTCGCAGCCCCACGGCAGCGACGCACCGGGGCGACCGTACATCCAGTAGAAGGCCGGCACGCCCGCCGCGTCGAGGGCGGCCTTGAAGCGATCGGCCGAGGCGCGCATGGTGCCTTCGAGCACGTCCTGGTCGTTGCTGCCGCCGCCCGCGTAGAGCGCCACCGACACGCCTTGCAGGCGCGACGCCCGGTTCAGCGGGTTCAGCGCGTTCCACGTGCCGTCGAAGGGCCAGAACGGGTTGCCGAACGGGCCGTAGGCGTTGAAGCCGTATTGCACGGCTTGTTCGGTGACGACGGTGCGGGTGCCGGAGTCGCCGAGGTCGACGGCGCCGGAGAAGCTGCCGACGAAGGCGAACAGGTCGGGGCGGTCCTGCGCGAACCGCACGGCGCCGAAGCCGCCCATCGACAGGCCGGCGATGGCCCGGCCCTGCTTGGTGGCGATGGTGCGCAAGTTGCCGTCGACCCACGGGATCAGCTGGTTGAGGTAGAAGTCGGCCCAGTTCTGGGCGCCCTGGCTCTGGTTGACCCAGTTGGTGAACCAGCCGACCTTGCCGCCGTCGGGCATCACGGTGATGAGCGGCTGGCCGTTGGTGATGGCTTCCTCGGCGCCGCCGCCGGTGGTCCACTGGGCGCTGTTGCCGCCCGCGCCGCCGTGCAGCAGGTACAGCACCGGGTAGCGGGTGGTGCCGGAGGAGAAGTAGTCGTTCGGCAGGGTGACCCGCACGCGGTTGGGCCCGTTCACCGCCACGGGCGCGATGTCGGCGGTGCTGATGTCGACCTCGAACGTGCGGGCGCTGATCCAGCGCCACCCGGTGACGGTGATGCCGTGGCCCGAGCTCATCGTCGGCGCGTCGGCGGCCGCCGGTGGCGCGGTCGCCAGGGGTAACACCCCGACCGCCATGGCCATGAGCAGCGCCAAACCCAACCAAGCCGTGCGTCGCATCGCGACCTCCCCCACGGCCGACCCCCGGCCGCGCGCTTGTCGATTGGGAGGCACCCTACAAGAGATAAACACTCATGTCTATGACTTTGTGATCTGGCGGGCCAGCTTCATGAGCGGCGCGTGGAGATCGAGCAGCCGGTCGGTCTCGCCGACGCCGACCGCGTTGGTCACGAGTGAGCTCACCGCACCGACAAAGGCCTGGGCGGCGAACCGCTGGTCGGCGCGTGTGCCGAGCACGCCCTTCTCGCCGCGGTGGGTCTCGGCCACCAGGTCGACGAACCGGTCGAGCGACTGGCGACGCTGCTCGATGGCGGCCGGGCCACCCGCGTACACCTCGACGAGGAACACCCGCGCGAGCGTGGGCGCGCTGCGCAAGGCGTCGAGGTACACGTACAGCAACCGGCTCAACCGGTCGAGGGGGGTGCGGTCGCGATCGGCGCGCACTTTGCGCAACTCTGCTTCCATCACCTCGGCCACCATCTCTGCGTTGGCCGCGTACGCCGCGTGAAAGCAGGCCTCGCGGTCGGCGAACAACGCGTAGAACGTCGCCCGGGACACACCGGCGGCTTCGAGGATGTGCGCAACGGTGGTCTTCACGTAGCCGCGCTCGGACACGACATCGGTGGTGGCCTGCAAGAGCCGGCGTCGCTGCGAGCGCTCGACCTCCTCGCGCGACAGCCCGTGCGGGCCGCGTGGCAGCGCCCGTCGGGGCTCGCTCGCAGACATCGCGAGCGGGAGCGTACTGCGCACCGGCGCGCGCCTCGGAGCGGTCCAGCCTGACGGCGGCGCCCGCCTCGCAGAACGGGCCTGGCGGGTCCTCCAACGCGGCACCCCCTACGTGATCTGCGACATCGACGGCCGACCGGTTACGCCCGCCGAAGCGAAGCAGATCATCGCCGAACAGTTCACCGTCACCGCCGACCAACGCGCCCGCCACCGAATGGGGAAGGCCCCCCAACAAGTGCTCAAGGCACAGGTGAGGTCACACACCAACGGCATGGACAGACGGGGCGACCTTCCCCACCACCAATCGTCCCCGCCACGCCACGATCACGTCAACAGACGAACCGCTTGACACCCCATCCCCCTTAGGGAATCAGCCGAGGAACATCGGTCGCAGCGCGGCCACCAGGGTCGCCCACGGCGCGCCGCGCGGCACAACCGTCTCGTTGTGGTCGACGCCGGGGAGCAGCGCGAGCTGCACCCGGTCACCGCTCGCCGCAGCCCGAGCGGCATACCGTCGCGCCGTGTCGGGCGAGACGGTGGCGTCGGCGAGGCCGTTGAGCACCAGCTGCGGCACGTGCAACGGCACGAGCTGCATCGGGTCGGCGAGGGCGAAGCGGCGCGGCGCCGTCTGCGGGGTGCCGCCCAACAGCCGCCGGCACGCGCCGTCTCCCGCGTCGCTGTCCGCGCAGGCGCCGAGATCGTCGACCCCTGACAGCGAGGCCACCCCCCGCACCGTCACCTTCGGGTTGGCGCCCGGCGCGCCCGCAGGCAGCTTCGGACGCGCTGCCGCCCACAGCGCGAGCGGCCCGCCTGCCGAATGGCCGACGGCCGCCACGCGGCTCAGGTCGAGCTGCGGGTACTCGGTGACCAGCGACGCGAGCTCGTCGACACCCGCCGCCACGTCGTCGAACGTGCCCGGCCAGCCGCCCCCCTGGCCCAGCGAGCGGTAGTCGACGTTCCACGCCGCCCACCCCCGTCCCGCCAGCGCCGACGCGAGGGCCGCGGTGATGGCACGGTTCCACGGCGGTGACCAGTATCCGCCGTGGATGACCACCACGACGGGCAGCGACGCCGCGGGCAGCGAGGCGTTGGTGAGCGGGAGGTAGAGGTCGGCTGCCTGCAACGGCGACGGGCCCCACGCCCGCGTCGCTGCCGGCACATCAGGACCCGCGGCGCGGAGCAAGCCGCAACCTCCGAGCAGCCCCCATGACAACGCCCCGAGGCCCACCGAACCCGCCGCCCTCAGCACCTGGCGGCGCGTGGCGCGCGGCGCGGTCATGGGGTCATCTTGGCCGCGATCACCGTTCGTGGGCCGTAGGGGGTCGCGCTAACCTGACCCGGCTACACCACTCGGGCGAGTGGCGGAATTGGCAGACGCGCAGGCTTCAGGTGCCTGTGTCCGCAAGGACGTGGGGGTTCAAGTCCCCCCTCGCCCACTCGATGGGGTACCGACGTATCTGATCGCCCCATGCCGACACAACCCGCCGCGATCGGATCTGGTGTCGGCTCGCAGCGCTGGATCGCCCTTCGACGGCCTGTTTGGCCGGTCTTAGACGGCGATCGTGGGTCGAGGTGACGGGATGGGGCCCACCAGCGCCCGTGCTCGGGCGCGACAAAGCCGCGGCGTGAGCCGCGTGGTCACTGCGAGTCGGGCGTGGCTGGGGTCAGCTCGTGTTTGGCAGGCCGCTCTTGGCCCCGCTCGGGAGATGGTCGCGCAGGACTGGGCCGAGGCGTCGCTTGCGCCGAGGTTTGCGCAACGTGCCGCTGCCGTCGTCTTCGGCGAGTCGGAGGAACGAGCGGAGCTTGCGCAGGTTCACACCGCAGATCGTGAATGCGACGAGCACGGATTGTGCCGCCCTGCCGTGCACCCGCCGACGTCCAGCGGACGCGAGCGCGTCGCTCGCGGTGTCTTTGGCATAGCCGTTGAAGCCCTCGATGGCGTTGCGCAGGGTGCTGTAGGTGTACTGCCACGATCGCGACGCGTATTGGAGCGGCTGGGCGAACTTGGCCCCGGCGATCGGCGGGAAGCTCACCGTTGCCTGCTTGCAGACCTTCGGCGGATGTGCCTGCACGTCGTCGACGAGGGTGATGTGGGTCTTGCCGCCGGTCTTATCGGTGAGCGACCGTGGCTTGAGGTCGCACCGTGCGGCCGGTGACGGTCCTGCTGCGGGGCAGGTCAGCCGGGTGAAACCGTCCGCGTCCGGGCGTGCTTTCTGGCGCATGAGGTAATCGCGGCGCGCGGCGATGCGCTTGTAGTACACGTCGGACGTGATGCGACCTGCCCGGTAGTCGGCCGTGGCGTTCACGAGGGCTCGGGGCATTGACGGGCAGTACCAACCGCCTTCTACTTGGAGTGCGCCCTCGTGTGTTGCTTGTACCCCGAGCTGGTCGTCGCGGTAGTCGAACACAGGCTCGTAGCCGAGTGCCCGCGCGGGCAGCTGGAAGGTCCCGGGCTTGGCGTTGGAGTATGCCCGGTCCCCAGCCACGTACCGTGCGGGGTGGCCTCGGTCTCGTATCGAGGTCAGCGCACGTAGCGCATTCGGGCCGGGCTCAGAGCCCGGCTTGTGCAGTGGCGCCATCCCAACGACGAGGTAGGGGAAGGTGCCGTCAGCTTCCGCTTCGGCTGCGCCCGAGACGACAAGCGTTGCCTCGTAGGTCCATAGCGACTTGCGGAGCACCTTCGTGCCCGCGTTTGGCGGCGGCGCAGGTCCGTCGTCTGCTCCGTCGCGCCGGTCACGGTGACGCATGTACCACCCTGCCTCGGGCTCAGCCGAGCACTGCTCGATCCGTGCCTTGGCGTTGGTCTTCTTGCTGGCGTATCGAGGTGGCCGCGCCCACACCGGCACGGGCGTGGCATCCACCGCAACCGAGCCTTCCCAACGACGGCGCAGTTCGGGCGGCACCTGCTGGACGCTCGCTTCCAGTACCGCGTTGACGAGGCGGTGGAGCCGCTCCTCGCACCGTTCGATCCGCTCCGGGTCCCCGTCTTTGGTCCTCGCCGCGAGTTCGTCGGGGGTAAGGCGAGTGCCATTGGGGATCTGGCGGCCACCGACCAGCGCAACCAGAGTCTGGAATCGCGTCCGGACTGTGCGGTACTGCGCTTCGCGCTGAAGGCGACGGCCCCGACGCCCCGCCACATGGGCAGGTTCCGGGACTCCGAGGCTGGCCCGGGCCGTCGGGGAGATCCGCTCGAACAGGATGTCGCGAAAGTTGGTGAGCAGTTGAGGCTCACCGAACCGAGCAGCCAACGTCATCGCCACCAGCAACGCCCGGATCGGGTAGCGGCGCGGTGCACCGCCGGGCGCAACCCGGTCCTCGTGTTCCCACTCAGCCATGATGTCCGGCAGCCCCGAGTTGTCGACCAGTGCGCTGGCCCAGTGGACGTCGTTGTCGACGATCGCCGCGCGGTTCGTGGTGTTGGCGTTGAACGCTTCGTCGACTGCTCGCTGTGCGGGCTCGCGAGCCGACTCCGCGATGCTGTCCACGATCAAGCGTCCCGCAACAGCTCACATGACAGCGTGAGGGCAACCCCTTTCACAGGTTGTTCCGGCCCGGGACTGGTTGCGCATTCCGCCCGCCCGTCAGACCCCGCAGGGACCTACCGTGCCCGGTTCGCGACGCGACCTACCCCAGCGGCCAGACGCATCGGGTCGAGGTCGGGCGGGCGGCGGGCGGCGGCCTTTGCGTACCGTGTCGGTCGGGGTGTTAGCGAAGTACCCGTTTGCCCTGGTCAGGCGCCCGAGCCGGGTTTGGGCGTCATTAGGGTTTCATAGCAACTGCCGAGAGGTTCCAGAGCGCCGTGGCCGACTCTCTCGGAGGGCCGCACTGGGGCTAATGCCGTGGCGTGGTCAGCCGACTGGAACCCGATGAATGGCGGCAAGGGAGACTGGGGGGCGTCTCAGCGCGAGCGCGCTCGGGAGAGGCGCCGCGCCGAACTCGGCGTGATCGCGTCGGCTCCCGAGCATCACAGTTGGCCAGATGCCTATCTCGCTCAGGGCCGACTCATCCAGGGCACGCGAGGTGTGCCACTGAAGGCGGTGGCGGAAGCACTCGGGTGCCACTATCAAACGGTTCGGCCGTTGCTTGGGGAAGAGATCGGCAGGACCACGTTCTCGACGCGTCCTGTGCCGAACTACGATCCAGCGCTCCTTTGGCCGTTGCGCACTCACCCGAAGGTTCTTGCGAGTCGTGAACAACGCGCTCGTGCCTTGCAGGATCATGAGCGTCGCGCCGAGATCCAGGCGTACTTCAGCACGGTAGGGAACTACCAGGTGACCCGCGCCAACGTCGAGGGTTTCCGTTGCATCTACGAGGCGGTCGTCCCCGTCAGTCCGTTGACCGTACTTGCGGGGCGTAACGGAGCGGGCAAGACGTCGCTTCTGAACGCGCTCGCGCTGAGTCCGGCGACGGACGGCCTTTATGGCGACGACCGGCACCCAAGCGACGTGATCTTCGAGGTTCAGGGAACAGCGCTCCCGACCGCGCCGGACCCGGACCTGGTGGGCTGGTATCTGGCGATCGGGCTCGACGACGCCGTCGCTGAGGTCTTCGTGCCGCTGGCGGCCAAGGTGCTGAGAGAGGCGACCTTGGTTGGCTGGGGCGAGGTGTGGCGCATCGCCGTACCGCCGCGCGTCATTCGCGAGAGCCGACAAATCATTTGTCAGTACCTCAGCGATCATCCGAAGAGCGGCAGCTCGCTGGTGGACGAGTGGTTCGAAACAGTCGTCGAGTCGGATGAGGAGTCTGCGGAGATACTCAGCCGCTTCCAGGTGAACGGGCCTTCGGTAACCACGTCGAGCCTCACCCCCGACACGGAGACGATTGGGCAGCGCTTGCTTGAGGTGCTGCCAAGCTTGGCCAGGCCGCTGGTCGGTGACCTCCAATCGACCGTCACGACGATCGCCCTCGGTGAATGCGACGAGCGCCCGGGTTTCTGGGAAGACCACGCCAGGTCGGCCATCGGTTGGGAGGACCGGTACGGCGTCGCCGTGTGCCCAGGACGTGCGACCCACGTGCGCGTGCGCGGCATTGACTCCCAAGGGGACGATGCCTGGGCGGCGGTGGGTGATCGGCAGAGTCTCATAACCCTCACCGATCGGGTGCTCGACCTGGCCGAGCGCAACGAGCGTGACGATCTCCACGAGGTCGCGGCGTTCCTGCGTCTGCTCGCTCATGACATTGGCACGGGCGGTCCGACGAACCAGTGGTTTGCTGAGTCCATGGAAGCGCAGGCCGCGGTCCGTGCCAGTCTGCTAGCGGTGGAGGCGGTCGCCAATGAGCTCGCACCGGACTTCTTGGCGGAAGCAGGGAGGATCGTGATCCTTCCACCGGAACACCTTGCGGTGACGCAACTCGCTGTTGGATTGGTCGACGTGCGTGGCGAGTTCACAATGCTCCACGCCCTCTCGTCGGGACTCGCGCGATGGGTCTGCCTGGTCACCGATCTTGCCATTTCTGATGTTCGGTCGAGGTTCCGCTCGGTCGCTGCCGATGCACCGTGCAGCGTGGACTCCGAAGATCTGTCCGCTGTCATCAGGGACCGCGTGCTGGCCGTGCGACCAACAGTGGACATGACACATCTGTTGTTGGCCGACGAGCCCGAACTGCACCTGCACCCTCGTGCGCAACAGGACGTAGTGCGGTGGTGCATTGAGATGTCGCGTCGATGGACCACGATCGTGGCGACGCACGCCCAGCCGTTCTTGCGGCTGGCGCCAGGCCAAGGCCAGGTGCTACGGGTCGTGCGGGACCCCGAGTGGGGAACCCAGGTGCGGTCGATGCAACTGTCGATCATGGAGAGCATGAACGATGTGGCCGATGACCTTGGGTTGGGGTGGACGCGCGTGGCTGAGTTGGTGAAGGGCGTGGTTGTCGTGGAGGGCGAGGCCGACAAATGCGTGCTTGAGGCATTCGGTGCAAAGACGCTCACGGATAATCGGCTCGTGGTCATCCCGATCGGTGGTCATTCGAAGGCGAGGGCACTAGTAGAGGGCCAGCTCGCCGCGGCCCTCAGACTGCCGATAGCGGTGTTGTTCGACGATGTCACTCGCGAGCAGCTCAAAGTCATCGCGGGCGATCCGCACGCGAACGTGACTGACGAGGTACGGAGTGTGCACCGGGTACTCGGATTGCGCGAAAGGGGCGTGCCGTGCGCGTCGATACCGTTCGACGAGCCCGATGTCATTGCCGCGCTGCCAGAAGCGTGCATGCGCGCACAATTCGCGGGCTTTGAGTCGTGGGCTGTGATGCGCGAAACCTGGGATCCCGCGTGGGGCTCGTTCAAGAACCACGTACTCCACCGACTTGGCGTGGCCCGGCGTGACGACTTCAGCACAATCCAGGCGGTAGTGGCGGATTGGGACGGCGAAGCTCTCCCACCGAGCTATCAACGCGTTCTGAAGGCCTTGAGCGCGTGGGGCGAGAACCTTGGCGTGCACGAACCGCACGCACTGGCGTAGTCCGCGCGCCAAGCGCCATGACGGCCGTCTTCGGGTAGCCGCCGAATTCCCACAAAAACCAAGCCCGCGCGTGGTTCTCCCGCGCCCTGCTCGCGTCAGCGCGGACGCCGTACGTCGTGAAGTGAAGCTGACTCGGCATCACCGAAGATCCGTTCGTACTCCTCGTCACCGAGTTCGTCGCGGAACATCTCGTTGAGCTGCTCGGTCGTGAAGTCGGTCTCGGGATAGTCGGGGTATTCGCTTCGGATCACAGCCATGAGTAACTCGTTTCCTTCGAAGCCCCGAGCCTCACAGCCCCGTCGTGCTTCGGCAAGGGCATTCGCCCGTTGGCCCACGTCCAGGCCGGGCGCCTCATCGCCCGCGTCGGCCCGGATCGAGCCTGGTCGGGCCGTGGCCTGTGAGCCATGGACTGACCGAACTCGTGGGAAAGTCAGTTCCTTAGAGTGGGAACCGCCTCGTCCAGGCGGCACGTAGCGGCAGGTCAGCGGGGTTGTGTCGGCACCCCACTCGATCACCAAGGTGTTTCCCCAGGTCACGGTGCCGCACCGGGAGGTGGTCAGGGTTCGACGCAGGCCCGTGGTCACAGATTGGTCACGGAACGCTGGCGGCGTGAGGTGCGCCGCGAGTGCGCCGACATGGCTGAGGGGCGCTGTCGGTGGGTTCTTGGTGACTCCGACGGAGGAGCGCTACCGGTGCCGCCAGCCCCGTCACGAACGGACGGATGCCTACAAAGTGGTCGTTGGGATGTCTACAATCTGGTCTCTGGATTGACCGCGAGTTGGAGCCTGCACGTGCCCTACCTGCCCAGAGTCGTCGACGCCGAGCTGGATGCCCGCCTCGCCGCTGCCGGTGCCGTCGTCCTCGAGGGACCCAAGGCGACTGGCAAGACGGAGACGGCCCGTCAACGAGTAGCGAGCTCGGTCCTGCTGGACGTCGACGACAACGCGCGGCGAGCGGCTGCGGTTGACCCAGGACTCGTGCTGGATGGCCCGGTCCCGCGGCTGATCGACGAATGGCAGGTCGCGCCGGGCCTGTGGAACCACGTGCGTCGGGCCGTCGACGACCGAGGCCTTCCCGGCCAGTTCGTGCTGACCGGCTCGTCCGTACCGGCCGACGACGTCGCGAGGCACACCGGCGCCGGCCGGTTCTCCTTCCTGCGGATGCGCCCCATGACCCTCTTCGAGAGCGGGCACACGAACGGCGCCGTGTCCCTCGCAGCCCTGCTGGCGGGCGAGCCTCCCCGTTCCGATGATCCCGGTCTGTCGGTGCGCGACCTCGCGGATCGCATCACCGCCGGTGGGTGGCCGGCCCAGGTGGGTCGTCGCGTGGTCGACGCTTCCCGCGCCGCACGGGACTACCTCGCGCAGATCCGGGAGGTCGACGTGTCGCGCGTCGCCGGCACGAGACGGGATCCGGCACGCATCGAGCGACTCTTCCGCGCCCTCGCGCGCAACGCCGCGACCGAGGTCGCGACCACCGTCCTCGCGACCGATGCCGGAGGCGCGGACGGCCCGCTCGGCCGGCACACCGTCGCCGAGTACCTCACGATCCTCGAACGACTGATGGTCATCGAGGACCAGCCGGCCTGGGCGCCGCACCTACGCTCGCGAGCCAACCTTCGCACGTCACCCAAGCGGCACTTCGTCGACCCGTCGCTCGCGGTCGCTGCGCTCGGCGCAGGACCGGATCGCCTGCTCGCCGATCTCAACTTCCTCGGGCTCCTGTTCGAGTCCCTCGTCATCCGCGACCTCCGCGTACTGGCGCAACCGCTCGAAGGACAGGTCCTCCACTACCGCGACAACTACGGCGTCGAGGCAGACGCTGTCGTGCAACTCGCCGACGGGCGGTGGGGTGCGTTCGAGGTCAAGCTGGGCGCCGGTCTCGTCGACGAGGGTGCCGAGGCCCTCCTGCGGTTCCGGGAGTCGATCGACACACGCAAGAGCGGGGAGCCGTCAGTTCTCGCGGTCATCGCCGGGACAGGCTTCGGCTACGTCCGCCCCGACGGCATCGCCGTGGTTCCGGTCGGCTCCCTCGCGCCCTGACTGCCCCGTACGCGTGCTCCGCACGCGACCACCGGTCCCCAGCACTGCTCTTCGAAGTCGCCAGCGAGAGGCGCCGCGGACGCCGGGTGTCGAAGAGGGCTCGGCATCTCCAAAGAGCGCTTGCCGGGTTTGCCGCTGCACCCTCATCAGGTTCGGGTGTGGGCTGCCAGTCCGCTCCGCCCGGTCTGGTACGTAACAGCCCACACCCGCTACCTACGGCCTCCCGGTTCAGAGGCCGAGGCCGCCGAGCCACGAGCTCAGCGACGTTCCACACCACGGCAGCGTCGGGACCAACAGGCACGCCGCATCGTTCGAGGGGCCCGCGACAACGACCGTGGCGGTGTTGCCTGCGCGGTCGGTCGCGGTGCCGGTCACCTGGCCACCGGGCGCCACCCTCGTCGGCGCGGTGCACGACGAGATCCCCGACAGGCCGTCCGCACAGCGGAACGTGACCGTCGTGTTGTTCCCCGAGCCCGTCTTCGTGGCGGTGATGGTCGGTGCGGTGGTGTCCAAGCTGACCGTGGCCGTGCCGGTCGCGCACTTGCCCGCAGGGTCACACGACTCGCCGCTCGTGTACACGACCGCGTCACCTTCGGTGTCGGCGGTGAGCGGCGACGGCGTGGTCGGGGTGCCCGACGACGGCGCCGGGTCGGTCGCGACCCACGTGATCGTGGGAGCGGTCGAGTACCAGCCCTCGCTGTTCGGAGCCGGTGACACCACTGCGGTGACCGTCGGGGGCGTCGTGTCGTCAAAGCCCGACACCGCAACGGGCGTCAACCGGTTCGTGGTCGTCCCGTCGCCCAACTCGCCGAAGCTGTTGCGGCCCCAGCACTTCACCGACCCGCCCGACAACAGCGCACACGAGTGGTACTGGCCGGTGGTGACCGCGGTCGCGTCGGTGATCCCCGACACCGCAACCGGCTTCAGGCGCGCCGTGGTCGACCCGTCGCCGAGCTCACCGAGGTAGTTGTGGCCCCAGCACTTCACCGAACCGCCCGACAGCAACGCACACGAGTGGTCGCCGCCGGCGGTGACCGCGGTCGCGTCGGTGATCCCCGACACCGCAACCGGGGTCTGGTGCGCCGTGGTCGACCCGTCACCCAGCTCGCCGAAGCTGTTGCGACCCCAGCACTTCACCGAACCGCCCGACAACAACGCACACGAGTGGGCGCTGCCGCTCGCCATGGCAACCGCATCCGCGATGCCCGACACCGCGACCGGTGTCGTCCGGACGGCGGTCGTGCCGTCGCCCAGCTGGCCTTCGCCGTTGGACCCCCAGCACGTCACCGAACCGCCCGACAGCAACGCACACGAGTGGAGGCCGCCGCCCGTGAGCGCAACCGCATCCGTGACCCCGGACACCGCGACCGGCGCCTCCTGGGAGACGGTCGTGCCGTCACCGAGCTCGCCGTCGAGGTTGTACCCCCAGCACTTCACCGAACCGCCCGACAACAACGCACACGAGTGGTACCAACCAACGGCGACCGCGGTCGCATCCGAGATCCCCGACACGGTCACCGGGAGGTTGCTGTCGTTGGTCGACCCGTCACCCAACCCGCCGGCGCCGTTGTAGCCCCAGCACTTCACCGACCCGCCCGACAACAACGCACACGAGCGATACCCGCCGACCGCGACCGCGGTCGCGTCCGAGATCCCCGACACCGCAACCGGCGTGTGCCGGTCCTCTCTCGTCCCGTCACCCAACTCGCCGTAGTAGTTGTAGCCCCAGCACTTCACCGACCCGCCCGACATCAGCACACACGAGTGGTATGCCGCGCCGGTTGCGAGCTCGATCGGGTACTCCACCGCGCTGGCCGCCGCGCCCGGCGCGACCGCACGCGGTGCCGACGCCACGGCGAACGAGGGCGTAGCCGTCGCCACTCCGCCGACCAGAACAGCCATCGCGGCCGCGCCCGCCACGCGCAACGCTCGCCGACGACCGGGGCGGAACCTCTCCCGCGCCCAGAGACCTGCCGCACCGACCATGGCCAGGACAACCGCCACGACCGGTGCGCCACCCTCCTTCCGAACACCCTTGCCATTGCCGAGAACTCGCATCTCGCATCTCCTGCACTCGATTGCCGGCGAGCCCGACTCGAGCCCGCCCACCTCTGAACCTCTTGACCACCCGGAATGCACGAACACCCCACGTAGGTGCCGGCACGGACCACCTCGAGAACCGCTCACGGGCGAAGGTGCGACTCGCCCGAACCGGTGACGCAATCGGCGCGGCGCGCGCCAGATCCGTCACCAGAACGGGCCGCCGCACGCCCGACTTGCCGGTCTCGCCACCGCTCGAAGCGGCGCTGTTCACCGATCAAGTCCGCCCGCGACGGCCACCACCCACCACCAGCCGCGAGCCACCAGCCATCAGCACCACCGTCGGTGGCTGCGATGGCGGTGCCCAACCTCGCGTCGTGCCCGGGCGAGCCCGACGACTCCCGGCCCGCCGAACGAGTTGGTGCTCCGTGGCGCGCCGGATCCAGATCGACCTGACAGCGGTCATCGTCTGCACCCCCTACGGCCGGAAGCCGAGCAGGGCGAGCACCTGGTCGCTCGGCGGCGCCGCCGCGTCGACCTCGACCTCGACGCCGAACGCCCCGTGGGCACGGAACTCGTCGAGCGGGATGCTCCGGTAGAACCCGAGGAGGAGCTCTGCCACATCCGGATCGATGGTGGCGTCCTGGCCCGTCGCCTTCGCCAGGTCCCAGGTGTGGACCGCGATCTCGCCCACGTTGATGTGCAAGGCCATCGGCGCCGGAAAGGTGCCGAACGGGTAGCTCCGGTCGCCTTCCAGCGCGTCGGGGGCCCGCCACGACGCCTGGTTCGCGGCGACCATCTCGACGCACGAGTTGACGTGGTCGTCGCCCACGAGGTCACCGCCATCCTCGCCGGCGGACTCGCCTCGGTTCACGAGGGTGAACATCCAGCCGCCGCCGAGGACGTGGTTCAGCAGAGCTCGAAGGTCCCACTCGGCGCATGCCGACGGGAGGGCGAGGTCGTCAGCGGTGACGTTCCTCGCCACCGCGAGCAGGTTGTCGTGCGCGCGCTCGAGCGCGTCGGTGGCGTTCATCGTCAGACCGCCGGGAGCGCGACGTCGAGCCCGTGGGCGCTGGCGATCGCCACGAGAGCGCCCAGGTCGGGGGCATCCGGGGCGATCTGCTGGTCGATGGCGCCGAACATGGCCGAGGCTCCCTGGCGCGACGTGATGCTGAGCGCCTCGGCGCCGCCGGCGCCGAGCTGGAAGCAGTGCACGCTCCCGGCCGGGACGAAGACCGTGGCCCCGGGCCCGGCGGTCCGCTCGACGCCGCCGACCTGGAAGTGGATCTCGCCGCGCAGCACGTAGAACGCTTCGTCCCACTGGTGGCTGTGGGGAGGCGGGCCGGAGCCTTCCGGTCCGGCTTGGAAGAAGATCTCGAAGCTCCCCGTCCGCTCACCCGAGGCGAGGACGGTCACCTGCTCGCCGAGGACGTTGAGGGATCGGGGGCGGTCCTCGGGGGCGAGGACGATGGGCTCGATGGGCATCAGATGCTCCTGTGTTCGCTGGAGGACGTGTCTCGTCCGACACGATGCGCCTCCTGCCCGCCCGCGCACATCGGGGCCACCCCCATACGAACCCCCATGCACCCCCATCTAGGACCTGCACGGCGGGTTTCCGGCCAGACCCAGCCTGGTCGGCAGCTCGCGACCCGACGACGGTGTACCTCTTGGCCCGCGTTCTTCGGCCGCGTTCACCCCGTGGGGGTTGCGAACCGGGCTGCTGCGAAGGCCACGACGCCAGCCCGCCCGGCGACGCCGACCTTGACCGCGAGGTTCGAGATGTGGCGCTCCACGGTCCGCGGCGACAAGAACAGCCGCTCGGCCACCTCCCGCGTCGGCGTGGCCACTGCCAGCAGCTCCAGGACCTCGACCTCACGAGCGGTGATGCCCATCGCCTGCAGGTCCTCCGGCACGGCGCTGGTCTTCGACACCCGCCGCGGAACCGGCGCACCGGCCCGGGACAACAGCCGCCGACACGACGCAGCAAGCTCGTCTTGGCCTCGTCGCTCGAACTCGGCGAGCGCCTGTCGGAGCCACTCGACCGGCTCACCCCAGCCGTCGGCGAGCGCAGCCTCGGCCACCAGGCGCCGGGCGTAGTGCTGGAACCAGCCCAGCGGGGAGGCGACCGCGTCGCCCGCCGCCACCTCGCGCGCCGCTTGCGCGCCATCCCCGGCCCGGCCGACGACGATGGCATGCGCATAGCGCCAGTGCGCGGCGCTCATCACGTGCACCATCGTCGAATCGGCCGCCAACTCGGCGAGCGCGGCTTCGGCGTCGCGGTCGAGGTAGGCCCGGACGAGCGCCCACGGCCCGAGCACCGGGATCGGGAAGTCGGACAGCTGGCGGCGCAGGTCCATCGTGGCGTCGAGCTCGGCGGCGAGGCGCCCGAGGTCGTCGCGGGGCACGCACAGCTCCACGCGGGCCCACGCCTCGATCAGCGCGAGGTCGCGGTCGTCGCCAGGCACCTGGCGTGCCTCGCTCGCACGCAAGGCCACCTGCTCGCGGTCGCCCCGCTGCGCGGCGGCCACGATCGCGCAGCCCAGCAACATCTTGTGGATCCCATGCAGGTGCAGCTTCTGGGCCAGCGCCACGCCCCGTTCGACTGCGGTGTCGGCCTGCTCGGGCTCACGGTGGTCGATCGCCAACCAGCCGAGCATGTTGTCGAGCTGCGCGGCGACACCCAGTGCTCCCGCTGCGGCCACCTCGTCGCGCGCCGCCCCGAGCCGTGTCCCGTCGCCGAAAACCCACAGCTCGAGCGAGGCCCGCTCCATCAGCGCCCGCAACCGCCACGATCCCAGCCCGTGCTCGTCGGCGATCGCGATCGCCCGATCGAACATCTCGGTCGCCTCCGCGACGTTGCGATACCGCACGCATCGTCCGAGCACCACGAGCGCATGGCACCCCCGCGCGGGATCGGCTGCCGGGTCGGTGGCGCCGAGCGCCCGGGCCGCGAGGGCCTCGGCCTCGTCGTAGCTGCGGTTCTCGGTCGCGATGTCCGCCGCGATCACGTCGGCATCGGCTGCGACGGCCGCGACACGGTCAGGGCCCGCGGTGTCACGAGCACGTTCGAGCGACTGCAACGCGCTGGCACGGCGGCCGGCGACGACCGCCGCTCGGGCCATGGCCAAGTGGATCACCGCTGCGTCAGCGGACGCCGGAAGGTCGGCCAGAAGGCGCCCGCCGACCTCGATCGCCCGGTCGACGTCGCCGATCTCCGTCAGGACGGCCATGAGGACCGAGCCGATCTCCGCCCACTCGGGGTTGTTGCGACTCGCGAGCCGCCAGGCCCGATCCACCTTGGGCTCGGCGCTCGACAGTGCCCCTCGCGCCGAAGCCCGACGGGCCCCCACCAACAGCAGGTGGGCGGCGCGATCGCGCTCCCCGATCTCCTCGGCGAGCGACGCCGCCACCTCGATGGCGTCGCCCGCCAGCTCGGGATCGTGCCGCTCCAACGCCGCGAGGACCTGGCCCGCCAACGCGCTCCGCTCGAGCGGCAGCAGCTGGGCGAGGAGAGCATCCCGTGTGAGGGCATGGCGAAACTGGAACGAGCGCGGGTCGGAGGAATCGGTGACGACCAGCTGAGCCGCAACCCCGCTGCGCAAGGCGGCGGTCACGTCCGGCAGCGACCGACCGGTGATCTCAGGGAGAACCCCGGCGTCGAAGCGGGAACCGAGCAGCGCAGCGGCGGAGAGCACACCCGCCTCCCACTCGTCGAGGCCGGCCACGCGACGCCGGACGAGCTCCTCGAAGCCATGCGGGAGCACGGGACCGGCGTCACCTTGCACCTGCCATCCGTCGGGCCCGTCGACGAGCGATCCGCCGGCGACGGAAGACGCGAGGAGCTCCTCGACGAGGAAGGGCAGACCGTCGGAGAACCGCCGGGCGACTGCGTCGACCTCGCCCGACAGCACCTCGGAACGGAGACAGCGCCGAACCATCTCGGCGATCTCCGGCTCGGCGAGCCGCCGGAGCTCGAGCACGGTGACCGCCCGGCGCGAGGCCAGGGTGCGTAGCACCCGCAGCCCGGGGCCGGATCCTTCCGATCGCGCGGTCATCACGCACAGCACCCCGCTGCCCGCAACGTTGTCGACGACGTACTCGACCACCGCCGCGGTGTCGGCGTCGGCCCAGTGCAAGTCCTCGAGGACCAAAACGCAGCCGCGGTCATCGGCGATGGCGCCCAGGAGTTGCAGCAGCGCCTCACCGAGCTCCATCGCGGAGACCGGGAACGACGGTTCGTCGGCCGCCCGCCACCCGGGGACGATGGGCGCGAGCAGCTCCTTGGTCCGGCGGAGCTCCGGGACCGCGTCGGATGCGCCACGAGACCATCCGGCGAGCGCCTCGAACAGCGGGCGATACGGCGCGGGCGCGCCGGCATCGACGGCGCGGCCGACGAGCACCGGGATCTCTCGCTCCGACGCCAGGCGACCGAGGTCCGCCGCGAGACGGGACTTGCCGATCCCCGCTTCCCCCACCAGGGCCACCGCTGCGCCGACGCCCGCACCCACGCCGTCGAGGGCGGCCTGCAACCGCGCCCACTCCGCGTCGCGCCCGACGAGGGTGGGACACAGCAGGTCTGGCATCACCAACGCAGTCTCGCCGGACCGGGAGCCGCCGCCGGGATTCCTCGCAGCGAGGTGCGCCATCCGTGCCCGTGAACGCCGTGCAGATCGCCAGCACATTGGCTCGTTTCTGTCGGATTCCGACACAAATCGGCCAAACAATGGGCGACCAACCGGGACGCTGACGACCCACGGCCCACGAGACGGCTGGTACGGTCGACACAGCGGAGCGGGCCAAGCGGGTTGCGTCGGGGCCCCACCAGAACCAGACCACCAGCATCAGCAGAGACCGGGCGGATCTCGACCTCGAGTTGCGCGTCGGCGACGCTGCACATCAGATCGAGGAACCGCCATGCATGTTCGGCCACAGGGCAGCCAACATCGCCAGCCCAGCTCTCCCGAGCGCACCGTGCGCGCACGTCGCCGGCGTTCGAAGATCCGGAACCTCGCGGCGTCCGGCATGGCGGCGGCGCTGATCGGCGTGGTGCCGATCGCTTCCTCGGCGCCGGCCCAGGCCGATCCACTGCCCACCGGTTGCCTGGCCGTCGGGACGACGGTCACGTGCACGTACGCATCCACCGGCGCGGCCCAGACGTTCACCCCGCCGGCGGGCGTCATGACGATCACGGTCACCGCGAGCGGCGGGTCGGGCGGCAAGGGCGGCGGCGGCACGTTCACGACCGGCGCCGCAGGAGGGCTGGGCGGCACCGTCACCGGCACGATCTCGGTGACGCCGAGCCAGCCGTTGACGGTCGACGTCGGCGCGGCCGGGGCTGACGGCACGGACGGCGGGAGTGGCGTGCCGCCG